>CAIMOW010000106.1 GCA_903843235.1 uncultured beta proteobacterium
TAATAGGCGATACCGAGCACTCAGGCACAGAAGTGCACTTCTTGGCCGATGAAACTGTTTTTGGAAATATTGAATTTCATTATGAGATTCTGGTTAAACGCATCCGTGAACTCTCATTTTTAAATAATGGTGTACACATCAAATTAATTGATCAACGCTCAGGCACAGAGGAAGATTTTGCGTTTTCTGGTGGGGTTAAAGGTTTTGTTGAGTACATCAATCAAACTAAAAATGTTTTACACCCTAATATTTTTTACGCAGAGGGTATGCGGCCCTCAGACTTAGGCGGCAATATTACCGCCGAAGTCTCAATGCAGTGGAATGATAGTTTTAGTGAACAAGTACTCTGTTTTACCAACAATATTCCACAGCGAGACGGCGGAACCCACTTAACCGGTTTGCGCGCTGCAATGACACGCGTGATTAATAAATATATTGATGAGCATGAAGTTGCCAAAAAGGCCAAAGTAGAAATCTCAGGCGATGATATGCGTGAGGGCCTTGCTTGCGTCCTATCAGTAAAAGTGCCGGAACCAAAATTTTCTAGCCAAACAAAAGATAAGTTAGTTTCTAGTGAAGTTCGTGGGCCGGTAGAAGAGATCGTTGCAGAAGCTTTAAGTGCATATCTCCAAGAGCGGCCGGCGGACGCAAAAATACTCTGCGGAAAAATTGTAGACGCTGCGCGTGCTCGAGAGGCGGCTCGTAAAGCTCGTGATATGACACGCCGTAAGGGCGTGCTTGATGGTTTGGGTTTACCGGGCAAATTAGCTGACTGCCAAGAAAAAGACCCTACAAAATCTGAATTATTTATTGTCGAGGGCGACTCAGCGGGAGGCTCAGCTAAACAGGGCCGCGATAGGCGCTTTCAAGCAATTCTTCCTTTAAAGGGAAAAATCTTAAATGTTGAGAAGGCGCGTTTTGACAAGATGCTTGCTAGCCAAGAGGTTGTCACGCTCATCACCGTTCTAGGAACCGGCATTGGCATCGAAGAGTACAAGGCAGATAAATTGCGCTACCACCGCATCATCATCATGACCGATGCTGACGTTGATGGAAGTCATATTAGAACCCTATTACTTACCTTCTTTTATAGACAAATGCCGGAGTTAATTGAGCGTGGACACATCTATATTGCTCAACCCCCTCTTTATAAAGTGAAGTTTGGTAAGAGTGAGCAATACATTAAAGATGATGTAGAGTTAAATCAGCTTTTATTAAAAATTGCTTTGGAGTCTGCCTCTTTGCAGACGCCGTCTGGTGAATTAATAGAAGGGTCCGACTTAGCAGATTTAGCCAAACACTACCAAGTTATTCAATCCATTGTTGATCGCCTATCCAGAACAATTGACGAAGACGCCTTGCGCGCCATTGCCAATGGAGCGCAGCTCAATCTTGACACTGAGAAATCAGCAAATGAGTCCGCAGATCGTTTACGCGCAGCCTTGGCGCAGTCTACAAACCCTTTAGCCCTTCCACCAGAGATTATTGTGCAAAAAGACGAGCGTACGGAGCGCTTTAAGTTGCTGCTATCGCGTCACATTCATGGAAACTTAAAACTCTCTTCCATTAACTCAGATTTTGTTCATGGGGATGATTACCAAAGTTTATCTAATGCTGCCGCAGTTTTATCTGGTAAGGTTTTACCAGGCACCAAGGTTCGTCGTGGTGATCCAGACAAAAATCAAAAAGAACAATCCATACAAGACTTCCGGGCTGCGTTTTCCTGGTTGTTATCAGAAGCAGAGCGTGTGCTCAGCCGTCAACGATACAAAGGTTTGGGCGAGATGAATCCATTGCAATTATGGGAAACCACCATGGATACAAACTCTCGCACCTTGTTGCAGGTAAAAATAGAGGACGCTATTACAGCCGATCAAGTGTTTACAACCCTAATGGGTGACGAGGTAGAGCCGCGCCGAGCGTTTATTGAAAAGAATGCGTTGATTGCCCGCAATCTAGACGTTTAAATAATGAAGAACAAGAAATCAAAACCACCGAAAGTGGACCGCTCTAATATCATCGTGAAATCTTCCCCCATCCATGGGAAAGGTGTTTTTGCTTCTAGGCCCATTGAAAAAGGTGATGCCCTAATTGAATACAAAGGCGAGCGCATCAGTTGGAAGTTGGCAGAAAAACGCCACCCTCACGATCTCAAAGATCCAAATCACACTTTCTATTTTTCACTAGAAGATGGACGTGTGATTGATGCTAAGTATGGGGGCAATGCCGCACGCTGGATTAACCACTCATGCAAACCGAACTGTGAAACTAAAGAAGATTTATTTAATGGTAAGCCACGCGTTTTTGTTTATGCAAAACGTAGCTTAAAACTTGGCGAAGAACTTTTCTACGATTACTCTCTCGATGTAGAGGGTAAAGTTACCAAACAAATGAAAAGAGATTACGAATGTCGTTGTGGCGCTAAAAAATGCCGCGGCACAATGTTAGCGCTCGACGGCAAGTAATTAAAACCACCCCCATGTTTTTTACTATTCAAGAGATTGAGGCGGCCATCAACTTTTGGCGGGGACAGTCGCCGGCGTTTGGTGAAGAGCTGCGCTTATGTCTCGAAGTCACAACACTTGCTAAACCATATGCACTCATGATTGTGCAAGGGGCTCAACGTATTCCAGTAGATGTTATGGATGAGGCGGCTAGAGTTGCAATGCAGGGATACCTAAAAACAACCCATACAAATTAAACTTTTCCCCTTTCTTGGTTTAGGGTTATCGCTATATATGGCAAACCAATCTTAGAGTATTCTCTGTTTCTTACCTTGGCGCACGATTAAGGGCTTAGTTTGCAAGAAACAATACTAGAGACAATAGGGTTAGGGAAGTCCTTCAAAGGATTTTCTGCAGTCACTGACGTCAACCTAAAAGTTGCTCGTGGAACGATTCACGCCTTGATTGGTCCTAATGGTGCAGGGAAAACAACCTGCTTTAACCTACTTACAAAATTCTTAGAGCCAAGTAGCGGCCAAATCCTATTTAATGGTTTTGATATCACAAATGAGGAGCCCGCTCAAATTGCAAGACGCGGGATTATTCGTTCTTTTCAAATTTCTGCTGTTTTTCCACATTTAACCGTAATGGAAAATGTTCGTGTTGCACTGCAGCGAGGATTGGGAACAGAATTCCATTTTTGGAAATCTATTGATTCTCTAAATATTCTTAATGAGCGCGCGCTGGAGCTTTTACATGAGGTTGGCTTAGAAGGGTTTGCCAATGAAGAAACCCTAAACCTGGCTTATGGCCGTAAAAGGGCGCTAGAAATTGCAACCACCTTGGCCATGGAGCCAGAGTTAATGCTTTTGGATGAGCCAACCCAGGGGATGGGTCACGAGGACGTGGAGCGGGTTACTGAGCTGATTAGCAGGGTGGCCAAAGGGCGCACCATCCTAATGGTTGAGCATAATATGAAAGTGGTCTCTTCTATTGCTGACTGTATTACCGTGCTACAGCGCGGATCGGTTTTAGCGGAGGGCTCATACCAAGAGGTGTCTAACAATCCTTTGGTGGTCGAGGCCTATATGGGCAGCCACGGGGGCGAGTCCTTATGAGTAATATGGCGCTCGAAGTCAAAAATCTAGAGTCTTGGTATGGCGAGTCGCATATTTTGCACGGCGTTAATTTTGCTGTGCGAGATGGTGAGGTTGTGACTCTTTTGGGCCGAAATGGGGCGGGCAGAAGCACTATTCTGAAAACCATATTGGGCCTTACTAGCAAGAGGAAGGGATCAATTTCTGTATTTGGAACAGAGACCACCACCCTCCCCACTTATCAAATTGCGCGTCTTGGGATTGGTTACTGCCCTGAAGAGCGGGGTATCTTCGCGAGTTTAAGTGCGGAAGAAAACCTTCTACTGCCACCTAAAATATCCTCAGGGGGAATGGGTTTAGAAGAAATCTACGAAATGTTTCCCAACCTATATGAGCGTCGCAATAGTCCGGGCACCAGGCTTTCTGGCGGCGAGCAGCAAATGCTGGCAATGGCGAGAATTTTGCGAACCGGCGCCAAACTTTTACTGCTAGATGAAATTACCGAGGGTCTTGCGCCCGTGATTGTTCAAAAATTGGGTGAGGTTGTTACTAAATTAAGAAACAAGGGTTTTACGATTGTTTTAGTCGAACAAAATTTCAGATTTGCAGCAGGACTTGCAGATAGGCATTATGTTGTAGAGGGTGGCTTGATAGTTGAGGTAGTTGAACGTTCTGAGCTAAAAGCTAAAGCAGAATTGTTGAATGGGTACCTAGGGGTTTGATCGGGTTTTTTATTTTTTAAAGGATAAATCATGAAGCGGACTTTAATTTCTTTGGCAGCAGCTTTGGTTGTAGTTTCTGGTGGCGTTGGTGCGGCTGATCAAGCCCCATTAAAAATTGGTTTTATTACCGATATGTCTGGCTTGTACTCGGACATTGATGGTCAAGGAGGATTAGAGGCGATCAAAATGGCTGTGGCTGATTTTGGCGGAACTGTTTTAGGTAAGAAAATTGAAGTTGTTTCTGCAGACCATCAAAACAAGGCTGACATTGCTGCGTCTAAGACAAGAGAGTGGGTTGATCAGGATGGCGTAAACGTTATTTTTGGTGGCACCAACTCTGGAACGGCATTGGCAACCGCAAAGGTTGCGGCAGAGAAAAAACGTATCTATATTAATAATGGCGCGGGCACTTCAGCCTTAACAAATGAGCAGTGCAGCCCTTACACAATTCACTATACCTATGACACGATTGCCTTGGCCAATGGATCCGCCAAAGGCATGATGGATAAGGGACTGAAAACCTGGTATTTTTTAACAGCTGACTATGCGTTTGGTTATGCGCTAGAGAAGGACGCGTCTAACGTTGTTACTGCTAATGGCGGTAAAGTTATGGGATCCGTTAAGCACCCATTAAATGCCAGCGATTTTTCTTCTTATTTGTTGCAAGCACAAAACTCAAAAGCCCAAGTGCTTGGCCTTGCTAATGCTGGCGGCGATACGATTAATTCTGTAAAAGCTGCTAACGAGTTTGGTATTACTAAAACAATGAAGCTTGCTGGCTTGCTTGTATTTATCACAGACGTTCATGCTATCGGCATAAAAAATGCTCAAGGCTTATTGGCTACAGAGGCTTGGTATTGGGATCAGAACGATCAAACACGTAAGTTCGCAGGCCGCTTTATGGAAAAAATGAAACGTATGCCAAGCATGGTTCAGGCGGGCGACTATTCATCAACCATGACCTACCTCAATGCGGTTAAAGCCGCTGGTACCGATGACTCAGATAAAGTTATGGCCCAGATGCGTAAAACCAAAATTAACGACATGTTTACAAAAAATGGCTACATTCGTAAAGACGGAACCATGGTGCATGACATGTATCTCTTTGAGGTTAAATCCCCAAGTGAGGTTAAAAGCCCTTGGGAC
Organism: uncultured beta proteobacterium; assembly: GCA_903843235.1. Lineage (GTDB taxonomy): Bacteria > Pseudomonadota > Gammaproteobacteria > Burkholderiales > Burkholderiaceae > Polynucleobacter. Next base: position 5,410 of record CAIMOW010000106.1, read on the forward strand.
TATTACAAGCTAGTTTCTACATTGCCAGGGGAAAAAGCTTTCACCATTCCGCCTGACTCAAAATGTGCCTTGTTAAATAAGTAATCCTTGGAAATCTTCGGCCTTTCTAGTTCTGCTCTGTTAAGCCAGCTCCTTTTGGGGCTGGTTAACGGTAGCTTTTATGCCATCCTGAGCTTGGGGCTGGCAGTCATTTTTGGCCTTTTAAATGTGATCAACTTTTCACATGGCGCGATGTTTATGTTGGGCGCAATTGTGACTTGGATGGCCGGACAGTATTTCGGAATTAATTATTGGGTAATGCTGTTGTTATCACCAATAGTTGTCGGCTTGGTTGGTATTGTGATTGAGCGCCTGTTGCTGAGGCATTTGTATCAGCTCGATCACTTATATGGGCTCCTTCTGACATTCGGCTTAACCCTATTCATTGAGGGGGTTCTTCGCTCTATCTATGGCTCATCTGGTCTTGCTTATAGTGCGCCCGAATCATTAAGTGGCGCCACAGATTTAGGTTTTATGGTCTTGCCAAACTATCGTGCTTGGGTGGTTTTTTCTTCCCTGACAGTCTGCTTTGCTACTTGGTACATGATAGAAAAAACCAGCATCGGCGCCTATTTGCGAGCCGGCACTGAAAACCCTAAATTGGTTCAGGCCTTTGGGGTGAACTTCCCGCTAATGACAACCTTAACCTATGGTTTTGGGGTTGCGCTTGCAGCTTTTTCTGGTGTACTTGCTGCGCCGATTATTCAAATTTCTCCTTTGATGGGCTCCAATCTCATTATTGTTGTTTTTGCTGTGGTGGTTATTGGCGGCATGGGCTCCATCATGGGCTCGATCATTACTGGATTGGGCTTAGGCTTGGTTGAGGGTTTAACCAAAGTGTTTTACCCCCAAGCTTCAAGTACTGTGGTGTTTGCCATCATGGTGATTGTTTTATTGTTTAGACCAGCAGGTTTGTTCGGGCGCGAAAAATGAGATTACCCAAACATTGGTTTCTGATGGTGATGATTGTGGTTGCAATAGCTGCACCGTTTACTGCTTACCCAATCTTTCTAATGAAAATTTTATGTTTTGCACTTTTTGCCGCAGCATTTAATTTGCTACTTGGGTTTACTGGCCTTTTGTCTTTTGGCCATGCCGCGTTTTTTGGAGGTGCTGGTTACTGTGCTGGTTATTTCATGCGCGACATGGGTGTTGGTCCGGCGCTTGGCATTCTGCTCGGAGTGGTTTTTGCTGCGGCTTTAGGTGCGCTTATCGGGGGTCTAGCCATTCGTCGTCAAGGCATCTATTTTTCAATGATTACTTTGGCGCTGGCGCAGATGTTTTATTTCATTTGCCTACAAGCCCCAGCCTCTGGTGGTGAGGATGGCTTTCAGAGCATCCCAAGAGGTGAGTTATTTGGCTTGATTGATCTACAGAACGATCTAAATCTTTACTATTTTGTTTTAGTGGTTGTGCTTGGTGGATTTTTATTTATTCAGAGAATCATTTCTTCCCCGTTCGGACAGGTGCTTAAAGCAATCAAAGAGAACGAGCCACGTGCGATTTCTTTGGGGTACAAAGTAAACCGCTTTAAATTTTTAGTGTTTGTATTGTCTGCGGCACTTGCCGGCTTGGCTGGCGGTGTTCAGGCCCTGGTATTAGGCTTTGAAACCCTTACAGACGTTCACTGGACGATGTCTGGCTTGGTGATATTAATGACCTTGGTTGGTGGGGTTGGTACTTTTGCGGGCCCATTTGTGGGCGCATTAGTTATTGTTTTGCTTGAGCATCGCGTTGGCGAAATTGGAACTTTCATGGCTCAAATCACAGGGGTATCTTGGTTTAATTCTCTAGGTGAGTCAGTTACCATCGTCACTGGACTGATATTCATCCTCTGTGTAATGGCTTTTCGTCGCGGGTTGGTCGGCATCTTTATTAAGAAGTAATGAAGTATTGCGGGTTTAGTTTGATACACAAGCCCAACCTAGGTCAGCAAGAGCCCCTGCCTTCCCCCCGTTTTCAATTGCATCACTGGCATTTGCATTCCCCCCCATCGCGCGCTTGGTGATCCCATGCAAAATTGCCGAAATTCTAAATAGGTTGTAGGCCATAAGGAATGGCCAATGCTCTGCAATTAGGCGCCCAATCTTTTGTTCATACATCGCGATATATTCATTTTCGCTCGGGATTCCTAGGCCCACTAAATCCACCCCTTGTATTCCTCGCCACAAAGTGGGCGCAATTCTCCATGCCATACATTGGTAGGCAAAATCAGCCAAGGGGTTGCCAAGGGTTGAGAGCTCCCAATCTAAAACCCCAATAACGCGCGGTTCGGTCTTGTGAAAAATGAGATTATCCATACGAAAGTCTCCATGAATCAGTGTGGTTTCATCTTCGTTGGGAATATTTTCTGGAAGCCAGTCCATCAACCTATTGAGCGAATCAGGAATGGGAATGTTTGCCTCGCGAACTTGACGAGACCAGCGCGTGATTTGTCTGGAAAAATAATTACCAGGCTTACCAAAACTTTCCAATCCAAGAGATACGTAGTCAAGGCAGTGTATTGCGGCGATGGTGTTATTCATTTGCTCATAAATAACATGTCGTTCGTTGGCTTGAAGCTGCGGCAAGGACTGGTCAACAAAGACTCGCCCATCAAGATACTCCATGATAAAAAATGCGGTTCCAACAATGTTTTCATCTTCGCAATAGGCCAACATTTGCGGAACCGGAACACCTGTATTGGCTATGGCTTTCATGACTCGATACTCTCTATCAACCGCATGCGCCGAGGGCAACAAGGCCCCAGCAGGTTTTTTTCTGAGGACAAAGTGTTCATTGCCACCGCTGATTTTGAAGGTGGGATTTGATTGACCACCAGCTAATTGGCTGAGTTGTATTGGCCCCTTGACAAGGCCAATTTCTTTTAAATATTGAGAAAGAGGTTCTTGAAAGGCGGGATTTACCATGACAAATTTTATGCTGACTTACAAGCTGCTAACAAGGTGGCCACCATCCACTGCTATGGTTGCGCCAGTCATGGCTTTGCTCGCATCAGAGGCTAACAACAATAAGGGACCATTTAAATCGTCTAAATCATTAAACCGTCGGGAGGGTATGCGCGTCAGAATTTTTTGTCCAACATCGCTTAGTAAAAATTCACGATTCAGATCAGTAATCACGTAGCCCGGCAATAGCGCATTCACTCTAATTTGGTGGCGCGCAAGCTCAAGAGCCATGACCTTAGTGCTTTGTATCACGCCTGCTTTAGAGATGATATAAGGCGCCGCACCTCCAATCACGCGCTCCCCCAGTATGGAGGCAATGTTGACAATACTGCCCGAGTTGCCGGTAGCTATTAGTCGTCTTGCAGCTTCTGTGGCTACCAACCAAGAACCTTTTAGATTGGTATCAATTACTTGATCCCAATCTTCTTCACTTTGATCAAGTAACTTTCCATTTGTACTGACGCCCGCATTATTGATAATGATCGTTGGGGTCGACCACTCAAGAACCCGATCAAAACATTTAACAACACTTTTTTTATTGGTGACATCTAATTCAAAAGCTTTTGCATTCCCACCTAGTTTTGTAATCTGATCGACAGTAGATTGCAGTTGGGCAACTCGTCGAGAGGCAATGGCTACTTTAGCCCCCGCCGTAGCTAGTAGTAATGCGAAATGTTTTCCGATGCCGCTAGAAGCCCCAGTAATCAGCGCTGTTTTATTGTCTAACCTAAAAAGCTGATCGAGTGCCATCATTTTGTTTCTTTGTTTCCAATAAGTTTTCGTGCCATGCTCCAACGATGCACTTCACTTGGCCCATCATAGATGCGAAAGCCACGCATATCTTTAAATATTCTCATAAGCTGTGTTTCACCGGTCACACCTTGACCGCCTAAAATTTGTACGCATCGATCCACAACGCGCCACTCAGCTTCAGAGCAAATGACTTTGGCACGACTTGATTCAAAGTTACCGCGTTGACCTTGATCTAAGACCCATGCTGTGTGCCATATATGGAGTCGAGAGGTTTGCAGATCCATATCATTGTCTGCAATCATAAAACCAACACCCTCGTGCTCACCCAAAGATTTGCCAAAAGCCTGCCTTTGTTTTGCGTAAGCAATTGCAATATCTTGAGCTCGTCGTGCTTGTCCAAGCCAGCGCATGCAATGCGTAAGTCGAGCAGGCGCCAAGCGGACCTGGGCATTTTTAAATCCCCTACCAAGCTCTCCCAATATTTGATTGGCTGATACGCGTAAGTTGGTAAATCGAAGAACACCATGGCCCCCAGTAAAGCAGCTATCAAGCGCATCCATATTGCGTACTAGCTCAATACCCTCTGCCTTCATATCCGAGAGAAACATGGTTGCGGAGCCATCTTCACCTCGTGCCATGATGATGACAAAATCTGCGCCGTCGGCCCCAGTAATAAACCACTTCACCCCATTGATGAGGTAGTCATCGCCATCTTTGGCGGCGGTTGTCATTAACATTGATGGGTCAGAGCCAGCGCCTGGGTCAGGCTCAGTCATAGCAAAACAAGAGCGCGTTTTTCCTGCTACTAAAGGCCTGAGCCAGCGCTCCTTTTGTTCTGGTGTCGCAATTTCTTCTAGTAGGTGAATATTGCCTTCGTCGGGTGCGTGAATATTCATCGCGGTTGGTCCCAACCAAGAATAGCCAGCCTCCTCAAAAACAATTGCTTTTTCAGAATGGCTAAGCCCCAGCCCCCCCATTTCTACCGAAGCATGAGGTGTTAAAAGCCCAGCAGCGCGCGCAAGCTCTATGAGTTCTTTTCTTAACTCCTCTGATGGGCCATGCTCATTTTGGCGTGGGTCGTTTTCAAGAGGAATGATTTGATCGCGTATGAAAGATCGTGCCCGCTCCTGTAGCTCTAATAGTTTTGGTGCTAAAGATAGGTCCATTTGTTCATTGTAATAGCTGCTAAAGATGCCAGATGTAAGCTTTTCAACTCATTTAATCGTGTGCGCAGATCATAAATATCACAAGCTTTATCACTTTAAAATATTTTTAACTAATAAAATCAATTACTTATGATATAGGTTAATTATTATATAGACTTGTATGGCGGTTTTGTTTCACGTGAAACAAACAAAATGCTATGATCATCGCCCTATCTGAGGTAAATCATGCGGTATTCCAAGAGTTTCGATGTCATAGTGGTTGGAGGCGGTCATGCTGGGACTGAGGCCGCCCTTGCTTCTGCGCGCATGGGTTGTAACACCCTATTAATAACGCACAGTATTGAAAACTTAGGCGCTATGAGTTGCAACCCATCTATTGGGGGCATAGGCAAAGGCCACCTAGTTAAAGAAATTGATGCTATGGGCGGCGCCATGGCTGCGGCAACGGACGAAGCCGGTATCCAGTTTAGGATTTTGAATTCCAGTAAAGGCCCTGCGGTCCAGGCTACACGCGCTCAAGGCGACCGGATTTTATATAAAGCAGCTATCCGTCGCCGCCTAGAGAACCAAGAAAACCTCACCCTATTTCAGGCAGCCGTTGATGATTTACTAGTTCGGGGTGAGGAGGCCCAAGGCGTTGTCACCCAAATGGGTTTGGAGTTTATGGCCAAGAAGGTTGTGCTCACAGTAGGGACCTTTTTAGACGGCAAGATTCATGTGGGCCTCAATCATTATGCTGGCGGCCGCGCTGGTGATCCAGCGGCAGTCTCCTTATCGGCGCGCTTGAAAGAGTTGAAGCTTCCACAGGGAAGACTCAAGACGGGCACCCCACCCCGAATCGATGGACGAACCATTGATTTTTCAGTGATGCTTGAGCAGCCCGGAGACCTAGATCCGCTGCCAGTTTTTTCTTATTTAGGCCGCCCGGAGCAACACCCCAGACAAGTTCCCTGCTGGATTTCTCATACCAATGAAAAAACACACGACATTATTCGGGGCGGTTTAGATCGGTCACCGATGTATACCGGGGTGATTGAAGGTGTTGGCCCTCGCTACTGTCCCTCAATTGAGGATAAGATTCATCGCTTTGCCTCTAGAAATAGCCACCAAATTTTTTTGGAGCCGGAGGGCCTAACGACTAACGAGTTCTATCCAAATGGTATTTCCACTAGCTTGCCCTTTGATGTTCAATGGGATTTGGTGCGAAGTATTCGGGGCATGGAGTCTGCCGTTATCGTTCGCCCAGGATATGCAATTGAATATGATTTTTTTGATCCACGCCAATTGCGCCATAGCTTAGAGACAAAAGCCATAGTTGGCCTGTATTTTGCAGGCCAGATTAATGGCACAACTGGCTACGAAGAGGCGGCTGCCCAAGGCATACTCGCTGGAATTAACGCTGGTCTTGCTGCTAAAGGCAAAGAGCCCTGGCTACCTAAGCGTAGCGAGGCCTATATTGGTGTGTTGGTGGACGACCTCATTACTAGAGGCGTTCAAGAGCCGTACCGAATGTTTACCAGTCGCGCAGAATACCGTTTAAGCCTCAGGGAAGACAACGCAGACATGCGCCTAACCAAGATAGGCCGTGATTTAGGCTTAGTAAACGACTATCGCTGGGATGTCTTCTGTAGGAAACAAGAGGCTGTTTCACGTGAAACATCTCGTTTGCAGGATATTTGGATAGGGCCCAAGCACGATTCTGCAAAGGCGGTTTCAGGCTTGTTGGGCCAAGATTTATCCCACGAGTGCAGCTTGACAGATATTTTGAGGCGTCCCGGCGTTACCTATCAAGCCATTACTGGCCTTTCAGATGGAATGTGGTCGCCTGGGGTGTTGGATGAGGATTCAGGCTTAGCCCGCCAGATTGCAGAGCAAGTTGAGATTTCAGTGAAGTATCAGGGCTATATAGATAGGCAGGCGGTGGAAATTGCACGTCAAGAACACAACGAGAATTTTCCCTTGCCAGAAAGTTTGGACTATTTACAGGTGGTAGGGCTATCCAAAGAGGTTCAGCAGAAGTTAAATTTGCATAAGCCAGAGACATTGGGCCAGGCCGGAAGAATATCTGGTGTTACACCAGCCGCGTTATCGTTGCTACTAGTGCACCTCAAAAAAGGCTTGGGCCGCTCTCAGGAGATTGCGTGAGCCAGGATTTGCTGGCGCTGGGTATTCAGGAATTAGGCTTGGATTTAAGCCAGGAAAATATTGCCAATTTAGATCTATTTTTATATGAAATGGGTCGCTGGAATCAGGTCTACAACCTCACGGCTATTGAGGGTGAGCAAGAATCAATACAACTTCATCTTATTGATTCCATTGCAGTTTTACCTGTTATGAGAGAGTTTTTGAAGACCCCAACCCCGCAAATTGCCGATCTCGGATCTGGTGGTGGGCTACCGGCTGTTCCTATTGCAATATTGCAACCAGAGTGGCGTTTAACATTAATTGAGGTGGTACGCAAAAAAACTGCTTTTTTGCAACATGTGCGTGGAAGGTTGAAATTAAAAAACATCGAAGTGTTGAGTGAACGCGTAGAAGTTGCTGCAATGCAGCAACCAGCCCAATTTGATGCTGTCATTTCGCGGGCATTTACCAGTTTGGCACGATTTTTGGAGTTGTCATTGCCCTTATTGAAGCCCGGTGGCCTAGTTTTTGCCATGAAAGGCAAGAAGGCCGATCAAGAGATGCAAGACGTTTGTATGGATGCTTGGCGCTTAGTGCTTGATGCACCTTTGCAAATACCGCATTTGGCTGCAGAAAGACGGCTTTTAGTACTCACCCCCCGTGAGAAAATCACCCCTTTAGAGCAGGACCATTGAGACTAGCTATGGCAAAAATATTCTGTATTGCGAATCAAAAAGGCGGGGTTGGTAAAACAACTACGGCTATTAATTTAGCCGCGGGCTTGGCAGGTCACAACCAACGTGTTTTATTGGTGGACTTGGATCCACAAGGTAACGCAACGATGGGTTCAGGCATAGAAAAAGCGAATCTCAACAACAGCGTATATCAAGTCTTAATTGGGCTAGCCGCTGTGAGGGATTGTGTACAGCGTTGCGAGAGTTCTAGCTTTGATGTGTTGCCCGCAAATCGAGATTTAGCAGGCGCTGAAATTGAATTGGTTGATTTAGATTCACGCGAGCAGCGCTTAAAAGATGCGCTGGCTGAGGTAGCCAATGACTACGATTTCATTTTGATTGACTGTCCGCCGGCGCTATCACTGCTTACATTAAATGGGTTGTGTGCGGCTAACGGCGTAATTGTGCCGATGCAGTGCGAATACTTTGCACTAGAGGGGTTGTCTGATCTAGTAAATACAATCAAACAAGTACACGCGAACCTAAACCCAGATCTTGTGATTATTGGTTTGTTGCGCGTGATGTTTGATCCACGTATGACACTCCAACAGCAAGTATCGGATCAATTACTAGAACATTTTGGCGACAAGGTATTTAAAACAATTATTCCACGCAATGTAAGGCTTGCTGAAGCCCCATCCTACGGGCTTCCTGGGGTTGCTTTTGATAAGACCTCACGAGGAGCAAAGGCGTATTTAGAGTTCGGCGCTGAAATGGTCGAGCGTATTAAACAAATGTAATCACTGGAAACAGCTTAGGAAAACATGGTTGCTATTAAGAAAAAGGGTTTAGGTCGCGGGCTCGATGCATTGCTTGGTGAAAAGGCTCTGAAAGAAAGATCGCCAGCAGAGATTAATCGTTTGCCATTGACAGCATTGCAGGCAGGCAAATATCAGCCTCGCCAAAAAATGGAGATTGGCGCATTGCAAGAACTTGCAGAAAGCATTCGCGAGCAAGGCGTGATGCAGCCATTGTTGGTGCGTTTAGTTGCATCTGGCAAGTATGAAATTATTGCTGGAGAGCGCCGCTTTCGTGCGGCCACTTTAGCGGGCCTCACCGAGGTGCCCGTTCTAGTTTCTGAGGCGGATGATCAGGCCGCCGCAGCGATGGCGTTGATCGAAAATATGCAGCGTGAGGATTTAAATCCTCTCGAAGAGTCACGCGGTTTGGCGCGCTTAATTGAAGAGTTTGGTTTCACGCATGAGCAGGCTGCCAAAGCGGTTGGCAAATCACGTAGTGCCATAACTAACCTTTTGCGATTGATTCAGTTGGCCAAGCCTGTACAGGCTATGTTGCTAGCGGGTGATATTGATATGGGTCACGCACGCGCCCTGCTGCCCTTGCCAGGAGCAAGTCAGGTAGCCTTGGCGCAACGAATTGCTGCACAGGGCTTATCGGTGCGCGAGGCGGAAAGAATGTCTACAGCCTTGGCGCGGGCAGGCGGTCAGATTGGCGATAAAAAGAGCAAAAGCAAACCCGATTCAACTGACAGCATGGGCCGAGATCCCGATATGCGTCGTTTAACGCAGGAAATTGCAGACTTAATTGGCTTAAGCGCTGAATTTAAATTCAAAGGCAAGGGTGGTGAGCTCAGAATTCGCTTTAGCCAATTTGATGAGCTGGATTCTTTACTAAAAAAGTTGGGTATTGGGTTTGATTAAAGAGCGGCCAATGAATACCGACAATTGGGATGAGCAGGAGGAGGATTCATACAAAGCGCTAAGCAAGGCGGAGATGGATGGTTTACGTAAAGCAAAACCTAAAAGCTTTTCTTCAATCAATGGGTGGCTCATTGTCGGCGCTCAGGTGGTGCTTACCCTGATAATCGCTTGCTTTTGTTACCTTTTTGGCGAATTGACAGAAAGAAACGTTTATACTTACTCGGCTTTAGTGGGCGGTTTGATTGGGTTTTTGCCTTCTGCGTTGTTTTTACTGCGTTTAGAGGCAGCAAAAAAGAATGTCAAATCAAGCCCTGGCGGTTATTTAACAGCAGTGGTTTCTGGCGAATTTATTAAAATTCTGGCAACCATCCTCCTGTTTATTGGCTTTGCTCTAAAGCAGCCTGATTTGAAATGGATTCCATTGCTTGTCACTTATTTAGTTACGCTCAAGTGTTATTTGTTGGCGTGGTTTTGGAAGTAACAAGCAGTAAATATAGATAAGGACAAGTTCAGAGATGTCTAGCGAAGTCAACGCAGCAGCAGAGGTAGCCCATCATGTGGCTAGCGAACCGCTTACACCCACTGCTTATATTGCTGAGCACTTGCAAAACCTCAATAACATTGGTGGGGCGCAAACCTCGGTTATTGATTTCAGCATCATTAATTTAGACACCGTCTTTTGGACCTCTTTAATGGGGTTGATTACCGTTTTTCTGTTGGTTCTAGCTGCTCGCAAAGCGTCGCCCGGAGTTCCAGGGCGTTTTCAATGTTTAGTAGAGATGCTGGTTGAGATGGTAGATAACCAAACAAAAAGCATTGTTCATGGCGATCGAAGCTTCATTGCGCCACTAGCCCTTTTCGTTTTTTGTTGGATTATTCTTTTAAATACCTTGGACTTGGTGCCAGTAGATTGGATCTTCGGCGTAAATCAATTTATTGGTAGCTTCGGAGTTCACGTTCCGCATCACAAGATAGTCCCCACTACCGATTTGAATGCTACCTTCGGTCTGTCGTTTTCAGTTCTCCTATTAGTGTTCTTCTATAGCTTCAAAGTGAAGGGTCTAGGGGGCTTTATGCATGAGCTGGTTTCGGCACCCTTTGGCGCGAAGTGGTACTTAGCGCCTTTCAACCTGATTTTGAACATCATCGAATATATTGCTAAAGGCGTTTCCCTCGGCATGCGACTTTTTGGCAATATGTACGCAGGCGAGCTACTCTTTTTGCTCATCGCCCTCTTAGGAAGCATGTGGACCTTTAACCTAGATTTGTACATGCTTGGCTTCGTTGGCAACGTTATTGCTGGCTCGGCTTGGGCGATCTTCCATATCTTAGTTATTTTGTTACAAGCATTTATTTTCATGATGTTGACTTTGGTTTACATTGGGCAAGCCCATAGTCACCATTAACTTTTTTATTTTTAACCTCACCTTCAATACTTAGGAGTAAACATGCAAGCATTCTTAGCCAACATTCAAGGACTAACCGCTATCGGTATTGGCCTCATCATCGGCCTCGGCGCATTAGGGGCCTGTTTGGGCATTGGCCTAATGGGTGGTAAGTTCATTGAGGGCGCTGCCCGTCAACCAGAATTGATTAATGAGTTGCAAACCAAGATGTTCCTTTTGGCTGGTTTGATCGACGCTGCGTTTTTGATCGGCGTTGGTGTTGCAATGTTGTTTGCTTTTGCAAACCCACTGCTCGCAGTTATTAAGTAATTGTTTTGGCGTGGATGACTACCCAGTCATCCAACCGTTCTCAACAATACTGAAAGGAATATCGTGAATCTGAACGCGACCCTATTCGCGCAAATGATCGTTTTCTTTGTCTTATGGTGGGTTGTCGCACGTTTTGTGTGGCCACCGCTTGTTAAGGCATTGGACGAACGCTCAACCAAAATTGCTGATGGTTTGGCTGCGGCCGAGCGCGGAAAAGAAGAATTAGTTCTCGCAAATAATGCTGCGGAACAAGAGTTGTCTAAAGCACGTCAAGAAGGCGCGCTGCGTGTTGCAGACGCTGAAAAGCGTGCGCAAATGTCTGCAGAAGAAATTCGAGCCAATGCGCAAGTTGAGGCTACTCGGATTATTTCGCAAGCCAAAGAAGATGCCGATCAACAAGTTACTCGTGCTCGCGAAGTCTTGCGTGCCGAAGTTGCTGTTTTGGCTGTTAAAGGCGCTGAGCAAATTTTGCGCCGTGAGGTTGATGCAAAAGCGCACGGCGCTTTGCTCGATCAATTAAAGGCAGAGCTTTGATATGGCTGAGTTAGCCACGATTGCCCGCCCTTATGCTGAAGCGCTTTTTCAAAGCGCCAAGCCCACTGAACTTGCTACTATTTTGGAGCAGTTAAGTGAGCTGGCTCAGCTTGCCGAGCAGCCAGAGATTGCCGTCTTGTCAAATAATCCAAAAGTAACTGCGGATGACCTGACTAAGCTTCTTTCTGGCATGGTGAAAACAAAGCTGGCTGGCAAGATCGCTAGCTTTTTGAGCCTTGTGAATCAAAACCATCGTTTAGCTGCAATTCCTGAAATTGCACGTCAATTTGAGGCAATGAAGAACAAAAGCGAAGGTGCAGCAGAAGTGATGATTACCAGTGCCTTTCCTCTTGAAGGAAGCGCATTAAATGATTTGTTGTCAAGTTTGAAGAAGCGTTTTGGGGGTAAAGAATTGCGCCCAACTATTCAAGTTGATCCAGCATTGATTGGCGGAGTACGCATTCAAGTTGGCGATGAAGTTTTGGATAGTTCAGTTAAGGCACAGTTGGCTCAAATGCAAGTAAGTCTTGGCGCATAAGTTATCCCATTAAGAACATACGAAATAAGACCCAGGAGTAAGTAATGCAACTCAACCCTTCCGAGATCAGCGAGCTGATCAAAA
>CAIMOW010000107.1 GCA_903843235.1 uncultured beta proteobacterium
ACCCATATTCAATTGAAAAATTAAAGAGGAAATCATCATGGCGTTTGGAAAGAAACCCGATTTCAAAAAGAAACCAGCTCAGAACCCATTGTTCAAGCGTAAGCGTTATTGCCGTTTCACTGTTGCTGGCGTAGAACAGATCGATTACAAAGATGTCGATACATTGAAGGACTTCGTTGGCGAAAACGCCAAGATCACTCCTGCTCGTTTGACAGGCACTAAAGCCAAGTATCAGCGTCAGTTAGACACCGCTATCAAGCGTGCTCGTTTCCTGGCTCTGTTGCCATTCTCTGACCAACATAAGAAATAATTGGGAGCCCTCAATGCAGATCATTCTTTTAGAAAAAGTAACAAACCTGGGCAACCTTGGCGATGTAGTTCGCGTTAAAGACGGTTACGCTCGCAATTTCTTAATCCCACAACGCAAAGCTCGTCGTGCAACTGAAGCGGCGATTGCTGACTTTGCAACTCGTCGTGCTGAGTTGGAAAAGTTAGCTGCTGAGAAATTAACTGCTGCTGAAGCTGTTGGTGTCAAGCTTAAGGACTTGGTTCTTGAAATCGGTCAAAAAGCGGGTGTTGACGGTCGTTTGTTTGGTTCTGTAACCAACCATGACATCGCTGATGCTTTAAAAGCAAAAGGCTTTGTGATTGAAAAAGCTTCCGTGCGTATGCCTAATGGCCCATTAAAAATGGTTGGCGATCACCCTGTAGCGGTTGCTGTTCATACCGATGTAGTGGTAGATATCACTATCCGCGTAGTTGGCCAGCAAGCTTAAGTTTTAAAACTGTAAACTAGCCTCATGGCTGAATCCCGTTCACGTTCCGTTACGCTGAATCCCGGCATGATGGGATCTGGGGATGCAGTCGTGCAGGCTTTAAAAGTTCCACCGCATTCTGTAGAAGCCGAGCAATCTCTGCTCGGCGGTCTACTGATCGATAACGCTGCCTGGGATCGCCTAGGTGGAGTGTTAACTGACAAAGATTTCTATCGTCCTGAACATGCATTGATCTATAAGGCCATTCAACGTTTAGTTGGCGATAATCATCCCGCTGACGTCATTACTGTTCATGAAGCTGTTAAATCCGAACAGGGTGGTGATTTAGTTGGTATTGATTACCTTAATTCCCTAGCGCAAAGCACACCAAGTGCGGCGAACATCAAAGGCTATGCCGACATTGTTCGTGATCGCAGCATTTTGCGTCGCTTGATCGAGGTTTCAGACAATATTGTGAACTCCGCATTCGTGCCAGAAGGTCGTTCAGTTAGAACGCTTTTGGATGAAGCTGAATCACGTATTTTGCAAATTGGTGAAGAGGGTAGTCGCAAAGCTGATTACCTCGAGATCGAACCACTTTTGCGAACTGTTGTTGCTCGTATCGATGAGCTCTATAACCGTCAAGGCGGCAGTGACATCACTGGTATTGCCACGGGCTTTATTGATTTGGATAAGCAAACAAGTGGATTACAAAAAGGCGATTTAGTCATTGTTGCTGGAAGACCTTCAATGGGGAAAACAGCGCTGGCTTTAAATATTGCGGAGAATGTTGCTCTTTCTGAAGGCTTACCAGTTGTGATTTTCTCGATGGAGATGTCTGGTGAGCAATTAGCATCCCGTTTATTAGGTTCAGTAGGACGCGTAGATCAAAGTCGTATGCGTACTGGTAAATTGCAAGACGATGAGTGGCCGCGCGTTACTGATGCGATTGCCAGATTAAGTAATACCCAAATTTTGATTGATGAGACTGGCGCTCTTTCAAGTTTAGAGTTGCGCGCAAGAGCGCGCCGTATCGCTCGAAACTTTGGTGGCACGCTTGGCCTTGTGGTCATCGACTATTTGCAACTCATGAGTGGCTCTGGTTCGGAAAACCGCGCAACAGAAATCTCTGAGATATCACGCTCATTAAAGTCCCTCGCAAAAGAATTGCAGTGTCCGGTAGTTGCCTTGTCACAGCTAAATCGTGGCTTAGAGCAGCGTCCTAATAAACGCCCCATCATGTCAGACTTGCGTGAGTCTGGCGCGATCGAGCAAGATGCTGACGTCATCATGTTCATCTATCGTGATGAGGTGTATCACCCTGATACCACTACCGATAAAGGCATGGCTGAGATTATCATTGGCAAGCAGCGTAATGGTCCGATTGGTACAGTGCGCCTAAGTTGGCAAGGCCCGTATACCAAGTTTGATAACTTGGCGATGGGATCGGTTGGATATTCTTCAGGCGGTTACGAGCCATTCTAAAAAGAACAACATGAAGAGTCTACATTTCAATAGAAATAGTAGGTTAAAGATAAATAAAGCAAAAACCTCGCAATGCGAGGTTTTTTAATGGCTTAACTAAATTGAATAAACTTACTTACCACCTTCGCACTTCTTAATAGATGCTGCCTTAGCTGCACCATAGAGTGGCTTACCATCTTTGCTGATGGCTTTGGCTTCGCAACCTAAATCTGGTTTTGTCTCGCCCAGACATTTTTTAATGGAGGCTTCTTTAGCCGCGCCATAAATTGGCTTACCGTCCTTGCTAACCGCTTTTGCTTCGCACTCGGATTGAGTAAATGCAAAGGACGATGCTGAAAAACTGAGTGCAATCGCAAGAACACTTAAAGCAATGATGATTTTCTTCATATGAGATTCCTCTTTGGCTGGATAGACAACGCGTTTAATTTCCAATGCTAATGTAACCATTCCTGTGGCACTTTGGAACTTAGTATTAACACTATGTGTCGTTCAGCATATTACTGAGGCGTTAGCCTTCTCGCCTCAGTGAATCTTGCAGCCCAGTAAGGGCTCTCAATCTGCTCTAGGCGTACCGTGCCACCTGCGCTTGGGGCATGTACAAACCTTCCCTGCCCAATGTAGATCCCAGCATGAGAGTATTTCTCGCCAGTAGTATTGAAAAATACGAGATCACCTGGGGCGGGAGGCTGATTCTCAATACTCCTACCTCTAGCGCTCATCAGTTGAATGGTGCGGGGTAGCTTAATGCCCGCTGCTTTGTTATAGACATAGACAATGAGCCCACTGCAATCAAAGCCGCCCTTTGGAGTATTGCCACCATATCGATAGGGAACATCCACCAAGCCGACTGCTGCAATAGAAATATCTTCCGTACCGACTGTAGTGTCTTGCTTAAATTGTGCGACCTTGCTTATGTTCGATTTTGAGCTAAAGGTGCTACACCCAGAGAGTGCAAGCAGTGTGCAAATAAAAATGCCGCACCCCATGAGAGTGCGGCATGAGAGAGTTTTCTTAGAGTGCGTCGGCTGCATGATCCGCAAGACGTGAACGCTCACCGCGTGCGAGCGTGACATGCCCACCATGACGCCAACCTTTGAAGCGATCCACTACATAAGTAAGGCCTGAAGAGCCTTCAGTTAAGTAAGGCGTATCGATCTGCGCAATATTGCCAAGACAAACAATTTTTGTTCCTGGCCCAGCACGAGTTACCAGAGTTTTCATTTGTTTAGGTGTTAAGTTTTGCGCTTCATCAATGATCACAAATTTGCTGACAAAAGTTCTACCGCGCATGAAGTTCATACTCTTCACTTTAATGCGTGAACGAATGAGTTCTTGTGTTGCTGCGCGCCCCCATTCCCCTGCATTGTCCTCATTGCGGTGAAGCACTTCTAAGTTATCGTCAAATGCACCCATCCAAGGTTGCATTTTTTCTTCTTCAGTACCAGGCAAGAAGCCAATATCTTCACCAACAGGAACGGTTGCACGGGTAATAATGATCTCGTTATAGCGCTTGGTATCAAGAACTTGCTCTAAGCCCGCAGCCAGAGCTAGCAAGGTTTTACCGGTACCCGCTTGACCCAAGAGGGTGACAAAGTCGACTTCTGGGTTCATGAGTAAGTTCATGGCAAAGTTTTGTTCACGATTACGCGCAGTCACACTCCAGACATTATTTTTTTGATGCGAGAAATCTCTCAGTGTTTGCAGGAGGGCAGTCTTACCGTTGATTTCTCGAACTTGGGCGTAGAAAGGGGTAGAGCCATCAGGATTTTCTTGATAGACAAATTGATTAACTAGCATGCTAAGGACGCTTGGCCCAGTGACCCTATAAAACATAGTGCCGGATTTGCTATCAGCCCAGCTTTCCATTCCCTTCCCATGCTTTGGCCAAAAATCTGCTGGCAAAGCCATAACACCGGAGTACATCAGGTCACGATCTTCTAATACCTGGTCATTGAAATAATCTTCAGCAGGTAAGCCTAGGGCACGCGCCTTAATCCGCATATTGATATCTTTGGATACCAGCACAACTTCTTGACCTTTGCGAGTCTGCTGTAGCTCGCTAACTACCGCCAGAATCATGTTGTCACCCTTACCTTCGGGCAAGCCTTCAGGCAGCGACTGAGTAGTCAGTTTGGTTTGGAAAAAGAGGCGTCCCGATACATCCTGATTGCCTAGCTTATTCAGGGGGATGCCCTCATCCAGTGAACCGCTGGTTCCAGCTACTAGTTGATCCAATGATCTACTGACGGTACGAGCATTGCGGGCAACCTCAGTCATCCCCTTCTTATGGTTGTCCAACTCTTCAAGAGTAGTCATTGGTAGGAATAGATCGTGTTCAGAGAAGCGGAACAGGGAGCTTGGATCATGCATTAACACATTGGTGTCAAGGACAAATAAGCTTGGAGGACCAGTGCGAATCACGCGCTTTGGTTTTTCTGGGACATTTAGGGATTTCCCATCAACTCTATCAGCGCGAGCAGGGCGACGATCTGCCTTAATTTTCTCGAGAGCTACTTCTGCAGCAGAGAGATCTTCTTGAGTATCGTTAGTCCAATCAGAAGCATGATTTTCCATTACAACTGGTTTTGCTGGGGTAGGGCGCTTCTTTAAGTCTGGCGTATCTTTATGGCCCAATTTAACTTGATCAGCAATTTGAGTTGGGATGGGGGGCAATGGCATGCAGACTCTCCTAAAAGAAAAAACCGTCAGGCAGAGAGCTTTGACGGTTTGTTACGAAACTGGGTTTCAAACGGTTGTTGGTAAAACGAAGGGGGTTGCTAGCCGTGCCTGCTGTAGATCCAGGCTTTTGAATCAAACGGATTGTTAGTCTTTCCCGTCGGTTACGGTGCATATAACTTTACTTTACCCCAAATTTTGGGCTTTGCAAGCACCCAGCCAAAAATTATTAAAAAAATTAATTGATGGCTTGGGCGGCTTGTAATACCTCTGTCACATGGCCTGAAACTTTAAGTCCGCGCCACTCTTTTACCAGCTTACCAGAGGAGTCAAAAAGAAAAGTGCTACGCTCTACGCCACGTACTTGCTTGCCATACATATTTTTCATTTTCATGACGCCAAAGAGTTGGCATAGTTTCTCTTCGGTATCGGCTACCAATTCAAATGGCAACTCTAATTTGCTACGGAAGTTATCATGGGATTTAAGGCTATCTCGTGATACTCCCACGATCAATGTATTAGCCTTAGAAAAGGCTTCAATGTTGTCACGGAACTCTCCGGATTCAGCAGTACATCCAGGAGTCATATCTTTTGGATAAAAGTAAATAACCAATTTCTTGCCTTGAGCAGATGCTGGCGTAAATGTGAGACCCGATGTCGCAGGGATTGCATACTCCGGAATAGATTGACCGATAGCTACTGTCATGATGATCCTTTTAATAAATGAATGTCGCTACTGCTTCTGGTTATTTTTTACCACTCAATGGTTTTGCACAATCAACTCACCGCTGCGGTTTGGTATTTCGCCCCAGCTCACGGGTAGTACAGCTATTTTATCGAGTTGTTTGGTGATATCCCAAGATTGGTGTAACTCGCCCATGGTAACTAAGTCATGGCCTTGATTTAACCAACCTATGAGCAGTTGCTCGAAGGCAGGGAGCAGCTTTTGTCCCTCCAGCTCAGCATGCAGGGTAAAGACTTGATCATTTGGATTGCTTTGGGTGATATCTAGGAGTTTTTGGACTGCCCCGAATTCATCGGCACCATCTATCCCAATAAGTTCATCAAGAGTTGGGAGGGTAGTGGGGTATTGGACGTGTTTAGCCTTCCCAGAAGAAAGCGCTAAGCGGTAGGGCATGAGGTTGGCTTCGGCTCGGCCATCGGATGAGTATTTCATTCCCCATTGATCGAGTTGCTCAAAGGCTGTTTCATTCATTTGCCAGCCAGCTGCGCCGTAAGTGGTTGGGGGATGTCCAAAGATTTCTACAAAGCGATCCCAGCTGTTTTGCATCTGGGCTTTTGTCCATGTGGCATCTTTAGCTCTTACAGCATCTTGCCATGCCACATGGTCCCAAGTGTGAATACCTGTCTCATGGCCGGCTTGATCAATTGCACGCATTTCTGCGGCAGCCTTTTTACCAATATCTGGTCCAGGAAGTAAGACGCCGTACAGCAGCGTTTTGATGCCGTAATGCTCCACAACGGAGGTACGACTCACCTTCTTCAAAAACCCCGGACGAAAGACTCGCTTGAGAGCCCAGCCAGTGTGATCAGGGCCAAGGCTAAATAAGAAGGTAGCTTTCAGACCAAAGCGCTCTAAAGTACGAGCTAAATTGGGAACACCTTCTTGGGTGCCGCGTAAGGTATCAACGTCTACCTTGAGTGCGATCTTTGCCATGAACCTTGGAGCTTATTCTTTATCAACTAAGTGACGTGCTTTTTCAACATCCTCACGATAGGCTTCAAAAATATTCTTGAGCGCATCAGTCATGGTTGTTGTTGGCTTCCAACCTAATTCTCTCATGGTGTTATCAATGGCAGGAACGCGGTTCTGTACGTCTTGATAACCTTCACCATAGTACGCACCTGAAGTCGTTTCTTGAATCTTCACTTCGTTAGCAGTCTTTGCGTACTCTGGAATGCTTCTAGCAATCTCTAACATTTGCGTGGCGAGTTCGCGAACAGAGTGATTGTTTATTGGATTGCCAATGTTGTAGATCTTGCCGTCAGCAATCCCATCTTTATTGGCGATGATGTGCATCAAAGCATCGATGCCATCATCAATATAAGTAAAAGCACGTTTTTGAGCGCCACCATCTACGAGGTTGATGGGTTCTCCGCGAACGATGTGACCCAAGAACTGGGTCACTACGCGTGAAGAACCTTCTTTTGGCGTATAGATGCTGTCAAGGCCAGGCCCAATCCAGTTAAATGGGCGGAAAAGGGTAAAGCGTAAACCTTCCATGCCATAACCCCAGATCACACGATCCATTAATTGTTTGGAGCAGGCGTAGATCCAACGTGGCTTATTGATCGGTCCGTAAACCATATTAGATGCTGCAGGATCAAACTCACCATCCTCACACATCCCATAGACTTCGGATGTGGATGGGAATACCAAATGCTTTTTATATTTAACTGCTGAGCGAACGATGGGAAGATTCGCTTCAAAGTCTAGTTCAAATACTTTTAATGGTTGTTGTACGTAAGTGGCTGGAGTAGCAATCGCCACCAAGGGCAAAATAACATCGCATTTGCGGATGTGATATTCAACCCATTCTTTATTGATGGTGATGTCGCCTTCAAAGAAGTGCATGCGTGGATGCTTAATCAAATCACCCAAGCGATCATTTTGCATATCCATGCCGTAGACATCCCAGTCGGTTGTCTCCAAAATGCGCTTTGAAAGGTGATGGCCGATAAAGCCATTAACGCCAAGAATGAGTACTTTTTTCATCTTTACTGCCTCGTTTTAATCTAATAAGTTCGTTGCTTAACTAACTGCAGGAAACCATTCCAAAATTTGAACTACCTGGTGGTCACCACAAATGCCGAATACCCGATTATCATCCACTTGGATACCTAATGATCCTAGATCCAGATTGTCAGGAAATGGCCCTAATAGGGAAGTGCGCGCGACAATCATCTTCTGACCCTGATTCTCGGTAAATGCCCCCGGATATGGAGGCGCTACAGCTCGTACAAGGTCGTGGACCTGTTTGGCGGTTTGCTCCCAATGAATGCGCCCATCCTCCGGTTTGCGCCCGCCAAAATAGCTCCCTTTACTCAGTTCATTCGGCTCTTTGGGAACTCGCCCTTGCATGAGTTCTGGCAGCACCTGATAGATGACCTCAACTGCGGCTTTACTAACTTTGCTAAAGACATCGGTAGCGGTTTCATCTGGTCCAATCGGGATCGCAGATTGGCCGACAATATCTCCTGCATCGGGCTTTGCTTCCATGACATGCAGAGTGGCTCCAGTTTCGGTTTCTCCATGAAGAATGGCCCAATTCACTGGGGCGCGACCACGATATTTAGGTAAGAGGGAGCCATGCATGTTCAGGGCGGCAATTTTCGCGCAAGCGAGGAGCTTAGCCGGAATCATATGGCGATAGTAGAACGAGAAAAGATAATCTGGCGCTAA
>CAIMOW010000108.1 GCA_903843235.1 uncultured beta proteobacterium
TAAGTATGCCAACGCTAGCGCGGGATTCGTCGTCCGGAGGGGCGCCGCGCTGGCATTTCGCAACTATCTATTGTATTGAGCAGTTTATTAATCTGCTTGTTTACGTAAAAAGGCTGGAATCTCGTAATAATCAGCCCCTTTATTCAACATGGTCTTTGCCTGTGGGGAGCTATCTGCGCCTAATGTAGGGGCAGGTGTAGCCTCACGTGAACTACGGAATACTCTTGGCAAGTCATATTGGCTGTAATCAACCCCACTTGGAGCTGGCTGGGCTGCTACTGAAGGCATACCGCCCGAACCAGTCAAGGCCAATCCTGCACTGGCGCTTAATGCTGAGTCCAAGCCAGCTTTACTCATTGCAGCTGATGGGCTTGCTGGAGCAAAGCTATTGAGGTCGGCCATAGTTGGCATAGCATCATGGGTACCCGTTGCTTGTCTCCAAACTACTTCTGGCTGACTATTCTGACGGGCCTGTGGGTTATTTAAACCAGTAGCAACCACGGTTACGCGTAAAGCATCACCCAAACTGTCGTCATACACGGTACCAAAGATCACAGTGGCATCATCTGCAGCATAACCACGGATTGCAGCCATCACTTCGCGAGTTTCTGACAATTTCAACGAGCGACTTGCAGTAATGTTTACCAACACACCACGGGCGCCAGAAAGGTCAACACCTTCAAGCAATGGAGAGGCAACTGCAGCTTCAGCAGCTAAGCGTGCACGATCCATGCCAGAAACCGTTGCCGTTCCCATCATGGCTTTACCTTGCTCGCCCATTACAGTCTTCACATCTTCAAAGTCGACGTTGATTAAACCTTGAACATTAATGATTTCTGCAATGCCAGAGACTGCATTGTGTAAAACGTCATCAGCACAAGCAAAGGCCTTATCAAACTCAGCATCTTCACCCATCACTTCGAATAGTTTTTCATTGAGAACAACGATGAGCGAGTCAACATAGCTCTCTAATTCAGCGGCTCCATTTTCAGCAACCTTCAAGCGCTTCACGCCCTCAAAATCAAATGGTTTGCTGATAACGCCCACCGTCAAGATACCCATTTCTTTTGCAACTTGTGCCACGATTGGAGCTGCGCCCGTTCCTGTGCCACCACCCATGCCAGCAGTGATAAACACCATATGAGCGCCTTGCAATGCATCAGCAATACGTGCACGCGCTTCTTCCGCTGAGGCCGCACCGATTTCTGGTTTAGCGCCAGCACCGAGTCCGCTAGAGCCTAGTTGCAAATTCACAGATGCCTCAGAACGCTGTAAAGCGCCAGCATCGGTGTTCATGCAAATAAACTCTACGCCGTTTACACCACGTTTAATCATATGCTGGACAGCATTGCCACCAGCGCCACCGACTCCAACCACTTTAATGATGGTTTTCCCGGCTGTTTCTTGATCTAACATTTCAAATTCCATATACCCTCCTAGGTAAAAAACAAACTACGTTGACGACGACGAAAACAACTTAAAAATTTCCCGCAAACCATTCCTTCATGCGTGACATCACACCCTGAAAAAGACCAGATTGAGATACACGACGACCACGCAATAACTGCGCTTGACCTTCCATTAACAAACCAATGCTGGTTGAAAATCTTGGGCTACGTAACACTTCATGCAGATGGCCGCGATACTCTGGTGTACCGATTCGTGCAGGACGTAAAAAGACTTGCTCTGCAAGCTCAACCATTCCAGGCATCAATGCTGTCCCGCCAGTTAAGACAATTCCTGAAGAAACCATATCTTCATATCCAGAGTCCCGAACGACGCCTCGCACTAGCGTGAACAACTCTTCAACCCGCGGCTCGATCACAGCTGATAAGGCCTGTTTTGACATTGGACGTGGCTCACGGTCACCAACACCAGGCACATCGATCATGGCAGTGGGGTCAGCCATATCTTGGCGCGCAATGCCGTATTGAATTTTTAAATCTTCCGCATCAATAGTTGGTGTACGCAATGCCATCGCAATGTCATTGGTGATTTGATCGCCAGCAATTGGAATGACTGCTGTATGACGTATAGATCCTTGGCAATAAATAGCAATATCGGTTGTTCCGCCGCCGATATCAACCAACACAACGCCAAGCTCTTTTTCATCTTCAGTTAACACTGCCAAGCTAGACGCTAAGGGCTGCAAAATCAAATCATTTACTTCAAGACCACAACGGCGTACGCACTTCACAATATTTTGCGCGGCACTAACAGCGCCAGTAACAATATGCACCTTCACCTCAAGGCGTAGGCCACTCATGCCAATTGGTTCGCGCACATCCTCTTGTCCATCAATGATGAATTCCTGAACCAAGATGTGCAAAATTTGTTGATCAGTCGGAATATTGATTGCCTTGGCAGTCTCCAATACGCGCTCTACATCACCAGCGCTGACTTCTTTATCTCGAATAGCAACCATGCCACTGGAGTTAAAGCTCACAATATGATTACCAGCAATACCAGTAAATACTTGGGCAATCTGACGATCAGCCATCACTTCAGCCTCTTCCAGCGCTTTCTGAATAGACTGAACAGTTGCCTCAATATTGACTACGACACCCTTCTTCAATCCTTTGGACGCGGTCTGACCAACGCCAACCACATTGAATTGACCATCTGGTGCCAACTCAGCAACCAAGGCAACCACCTTGGATGTACCAATATCTAATCCCACTAATAAATCGCGGTTGTCTTTACTCATTGCTTATGCTCACTTTTTTTATCATCGACTTCATTCTTCTTAATGCTTGCAGAGGCGAGATGAACTGCAAAACCATTGGCATAACGCAAGTCCACAGCATCAACTCGGTTAGCCCATCTTTCTTGAACTTGTGGCCAGTACTTAAAGA
>CAIMOW010000109.1 GCA_903843235.1 uncultured beta proteobacterium
GTTCGTCAGTCACAATCTTGGTTTGCCAAGAATTGTGTGTGCGAGCATCGGTAAAAAGTTGAGATAAAGCGGTCTGGTCGAGGCTCTGACTAATAGCCATAGTAGGTAACTCCGTCAATAAAGGTAAAAAAATTAAGATTTGTAGATTAAGGCAACCGCATGAACCGCAATACCTTCACCTCTGCCAAGATGACCAAGGGATTCATTGGTTTTTGCTTTAAGGTTGACATGACTAGCAGTCACGCCTAAATCTTCAGCGATGTTATGAACCATCTCAGGCAAAAAGCTTGCAAGTTTGGGTTTTTGACAGATGATGGTGGCATCTACATTCCCAATATGAAAACCAGCAGCCTGAACTTTTTGTAATGCGGCCCGCAATAAAATACGGCTATCCATATCTTTGTAGCGCGGATCATTATCCGGAAACAGTTGTCCGATATCGTTTAACCCTGCAGCGCCCAGCAAAGCATCAGTCAGCGCATGCAATAAGGCGTCTGCATCAGAATGGCCTAATAATCCCATTTCATATGGGATATGCACACCACCCAACATTAGCTTTCGATCAGCGATTAAAGCATGAACGTCGTAGCCCTGTCCGATGCGAAATTGAGGAATGTGCGGTACTGGCGTCATGGTGATAAGTTCTTCTGGCAATTTTATGATTGATCGCGCGTTGGCTGCAGAAGAGATTGCATCAGATCCCAATCGGCCGGATGAGTGACTTTAAAGTTTCGCATAGCACCCTCAACCAGCAATGGCTTAATACCAGCTAACTCCATAGCACTAGCTTCGTCTGTAATATCAGCCTCCAAACGAATACCGTCTTCAAGCGCATCATGCAACTTCTTTACTGGGAACATCTGTGGCGTTTGGGCTTGCCACAGGTGATTACGTGGGATGGTCTTCTCAGCATGAGCGTAGCTACCAGCAAGTGCAGAATTCAGATCGGCAAGCTTTAAGGTATCCGCTACAGGCAAAGCTAAAAGGCCGCCAATATTGGATGGCGTTACAGCTATGATCAATTTTTGGATTAAGCGAGATGAGATGCCAGGACGAGCCGCATCATGAACCAAAACCCAATCAGACTCAGAAATACCAGAGGCCAACATTGCTGCCAAAGTATTTCTAACAGTTTCTTGTCTGGTGGGGCCGCCAGTTGGTAAAAAATGTAGCGGTTTATCACTTGCCACCAAACGGCCAAGAATAGGGTTATCGATAAATCCAGGATTAACACCCACCCAAACAGACTGAATTTCGGGGGTCTGACAAAAAGCCTCGATGGCATAAGCCACCATAGGCTTGCCAGCTAGATCCTGAAATTGCTTTGGTAGCACCCCGCCTAAACGAGAGCCAGTACCAGCAGTAGGCAGCAAAGCGTGACATTGAGCGAGTGATTGATTTCCAGAACCCATGCCTGATTCTATAATGAGCGCAGATGTCAGATGCATTAAATCCAGCACCCCCCATACCTGCTCCGCGGGCTGGGCAGCGCTTTACCTTTTCAGGACTGATTGGATCGGCAGATGCAGCCCTTATCGCCCAGTCCGCCCTACGCTACCGAGGCAATTTTTCTGTCATGGTGGTATTTTGTGCTCAAGCTCAAGATGCACAGCGCCTTCTAGAAGAAATCCCCGCCTTTGCACCACAGCTCAAAACAAGACTCTTGCCAGACTGGGAAATTCTTCCGTACGATCACTTTTCACCCCATCAAGATCTGGTTTCTGAGCGCTTAGCTACCTTGTATGAACTCCTCAACGGAAGTTGTGACATTGTTTTAGTACCAGTCACAACTGCCCTTCAGAGGCTTGGGCCTCCAGGATTCCTATCGGGCCACACTTTCTTCTTTAGACAGGGCGACAAGCTCAATGAAGCAGCCCTGAAGCTACAGCTTCAACAGGCTGGTTATGATCCTGTCAGTGCCGTGATGCGCCCTGGTGAATACAGTATCCGTGGCGGCTTAATTGATTTATTTCCGATGGGCTCTAGCCTGCCCTATCGCCTAGATTTATTTGGTGACGAGATTGAGCAAATTCGTGCATTTGATCCCGATACTCAGCGCAGCTTGTACCCCGTTAAAGAGGTACGAATCTTGCCTGGCCATGAGTTCCCATTTAATGACAGCTCTAGAACAGCATTCCGAAGTCGCTGGAGGGAGGTCTTTGAGGGAGATCCAACTCGCTGTTCAATCTACAAAGACGCAAATTTAGGAATACCGAGTGCCGGTATCGAATCGTATCTGCCACTCTTTTTCGATGAATCTTCAAATCTCTTCGATTACTTCCCGCGTTCAGGTGATCCAGTTTGGCTTTTGAGTATTGGTGATGTGGAGGAATCCATCCAAGGTTTCTGGAAGGACACGCTACAGAGGTACGAATTTTTAAAACATGACCTCGATAGGCCCATTCTTCCGCCAAAAGAATTGTTTCTTGATGTGGATGAGTTCTTTGTCCAACTCAAACCCAATGCACGCTTAGTTCTTAATAGAGAAACAAACGAATCACCTCAGTTCTTGCCAGTTCCTGATATTGCGGTTCATAGACGCGATGCCGACCCTATTAATCGCTTACGAAATGTGGTCGCAAAAGAAAAAATTCGTGTTTTGATTTGCAGCGATAGTGCTGGTCGAAAAGAATCCATTCGCCAATTGCTAGATGAAAGTAATGCGGTTGCTGGCCAAGATGGTAAATCTCTCTTCCAATTAAAGCCTGAAGGTTACGAGAGCATTGCTGATTTTGTAAAGAGTGATTCCTTATTTGGCTTGGTAACTGCATCCCTGTTCAATGGCTTTTCTTGGCCATCTGAAAATTTACTGGTTATTACCGAGGCAGAATTATTTACCTCCACCGCAAGGCAACGACGCAAAGGAAAAGCGAGCGAGAGCGCTGATCCTGACATGCTCTTTAAGGATCTATCAGAGCTCAAAATTGGCGACCCTGTTGTTCATGCTGAGCACGGCATTGGGCGCTATCAAGGTTTGGTATTGCTTAATGTCGCACCACCAAAACAAGCGCCGATCTTCGAAGAGTTCTTACATCTCGTTTATGCACGTGAAGCTACTTTGTATGTGCCAGTACAGCAATTACAAATGGTGACGCGTTACGCGGGTTCAGATCCCGACTCCGCACCCCTGCATCAACTGGGATCTGGTCAGTGGGATAAAGCCAAGCGCAAGGCTGCTCAGCAAATTCGTGACACCGCAGCGGAGTTGCTAAATCTATATGCAGCTCGTGCAATCCGTAAAGGCCATGCCTTTGAGTATTCAAACCATGACTATGAAGCCTTTGCCGAAAGCTTTGGCTTTGAAGAAACACCTGATCAAGCAAATGCGATTACAGCAGTAATTGGCGATATGACTAGCGGAACGCCAATGGATCGCTTGGTGTGTGGCGATGTGGGCTTTGGTAAAACAGAAGTAGCATTACGTGCCAGCTTCATTGCAGTGATGGGCGGTAAGCAAGTTGCCATTTTGGCCCCAACTACCCTGCTGGCTGAACAACACGTTGCCACTTGGAAGGATCGATTTGCAGACTGGCCAGTGCGCATTGTTGAGCTCTCTCGCTTTAGAACCACCAAAGAGATTAATGCCGCTCTAGAAGCAATCGCTAAAGGCGATGCCGACATCATTATTGGCACCCACAAAATCCTGTCCAAAGAGACCCAGTTTGCTAATTTAGGATTGGTGATTGTTGATGAGGAACACCGCTTTGGCGTTCGCCAAAAAGATGCCCTAAAAGCATTGCGTGCTGAAGTAGACATTCTGACCTTAACGGCTACCCCCATTCCGAGGACACTAGGAATGGCGATGGAAGGATTGCGAGAATTTTCCATCATCGCTACTGCACCACAAAAGCGTTTAGCGATTAAGACTTTTGTGCGACGCGAGAGTGATGGCGTCATTCGTGAAGCAGTACTTCGTGAGATTAAACGTGGTGGGCAAGTCTACTTTCTCCACAACGAAGTTGAAACCATCCAAAATCGCAAGCATGCATTACAAGAGCTCATTCCTGAAGCGCGTATTAGCGTTGCTCATGGACAGATGCATGAGCGTGAACTTGAATCGGTTATGCGTGAGTTCGTTACACAACGTACCAATATTTTGCTGTGCACGACCATTATCGAAACCGGTATCGACGTTCCAACAGCCAACACCATCATCATGCATCGCGCTGATAAATTTGGCTTAGCCCAACTTCATCAACTGCGAGGTCGCGTTGGACGCTCGCACCACCAAGCCTACGCCTATCTCTTGGTTCCAGACCCAGATGCCTTGAGTAAACAAGCTCAACTACGTCTAAATGCGATTCAGGCAATGGAAGAACTGGGCTCAGGTTTTTACTTAGCCATGCATGATTTAGAGATTCGTGGCGCAGGAGAAGTTCTGGGTGACAAACAGTCTGGTGAAATCCATGAAATTGGATATCAGTTGTATACCGAAATGTTGAACCGCGCCGTGAAATCATTGAGGAGTGGTAAAGAGCCAGACTTGCTCTCACCCCTTCAAGCTACTACAGATGTGAATTTGGGCATTCCCGCCCTCTTGCCCCAAGACTATTGTCCCGATGTACATGAGCGACTATCGCTTTATAAACGTTTTGCTGGAACCAATGATTTTTCAGAGTTAATGGGTTTACGCGAAGAATTGGTTGATCGCTTTGGGGATCTTCCTGATCAAGCCAAATCATTCTATGAAACACATCGCTTGCGCTTGGAGATGGCTGGATTTGGCATTAAGAAAATCGACGCCACCCCGACCTCTATACAGATTCAATTTATACCGAATCCACCCATTGACCCAATGAAGATCATTCAATTAATTCAGTCTTCAAAACATATTCAGCTCAATGGGCAAGATAAGCTAAAGGTGCTCCCTCAGAAAGAGCGTGATTTTGAAAAGCTTGAGCAACGCCTAGATCATATTCGCAAGATTCTAAGGGGTCTAAATGAATCTGCGATGCTCTTAACTGCACAAGCCGATTAATTAGTCGTTCAGATTATTATTAACCCATGTCCACACATACAACACTTGTTTCCTTAGCAAATAACCCTATCCCGCAGGAATTAGGGTCTGCTCTTGCTGAGCATGCCAAAGTGCTCGGCATCGAATTACACCAAAGTCAAATAACGTCAACACAATTAAACTATTTTTCTGAGCGTTGGGTAGCTTCCAAAGCGCTGATGCCTGAAGCGCGAGTTGCCATGCGTGACATTGCCGCTACACATGGTTCCGATCTTGCCTTTTTATCCACGGGATTTAAGCCTCAAGAGGTAAAGGTTCTAGCTATGGATATGGATTCAACCTTAATCAATATTGAATGTATTGATGAGATAGCGGATTTCATAGGTAAGAAAGCTGCAGTTTCAGAGATCACCGAAGCCACTATGCGTGGTGAGATCAAAGACTTTAAAGAAAGCTTGCGCCGTCGTGTGGCACTGCTTGCTGGTGCATCTGCCGATGTATTGGAATCGGTCTACAAAGAACGCTTGCGCCCTAATCCTGGCGCCTCTGAACTGTTGGCAAGCGCCCATCAACGCGGTCTCTACACCTTACTCGTTTCTGGTGGGTTTACATTCTTCACCGAGAAACTTCAAAAAGAATTGGGCTTTATGAAGACGCAGGCCAATACCCTGGAAATCATCGATGGCAAACTCACTGGTAAGGTCTTAGGTGAGATTGTGGATGGGGCAGCAAAAGCAGCTTATTTAGATAGCGCATGCACCCTCATGAATTGCGCTAAGTCCAATGCTATCGCCATGGGTGATGGCTCCAATGATCTACCCATGATGCATGGCTCAGGCATTAGCATTGCCTACAGAGCAAAACCGATTGTCAAAGAAAAAGCCGACGCGGCTTTTGACCGGGTCGGCTTGGATGCTGCTTTACTCTTGATTGTTTAAGCGTTTAGTTTAAAAAATCCGTAGTAATTATTTTGATTACAGGCGCTCAAAAATCGTAGCGATGCCCTGTCCACCACCGATACACATAGTGACGAGGGCATACTTACCATTGACACGATGCAGTTCATGAATTGCTTTAGTAGCAATCGCAGCACCAGAGCAACCAATTGGATGTCCTAAAGCAATCGCACCACCATTAACGTTCGTCTTAGCTGGATCTAGACCTAACGCTTTTGTTACTGCCAATGCCTGGGCAGCAAACGCCTCATTAGATTCAATCACATCCATTTGATCTAACTTGAGACCAGCACGCTCTAGGGCTAACTTCGTCGCAGGGATAGGACCTTCACCCATGATGTGGTTTGGCACACCAGCAACTGCGTATGAAACTAAACGCGCGATAGGTTTATGACCTGCTTTTTTAGCGGTTTCGGCATCGGCCAATACAAAGAATGCGGCGCCATCATTAATACCCGATGCATTACCAGCAGTTACGCTACCGCCCTCTTTTTTGAAGACGGCTTTCATCTTCGCCAAAGTTTCCATTGTGGTATCTGGTTTGCAATGCTCATCAGTATCAAATACCACATCACCCTTACGAGTCTTAATTGTGATGGGCACTATTTGGGATTTGAAGCGACCTTCTTTAATCGCATGGGCTGCACGACGATGTGACTCAACCGCTAAAGAATCTTGCTCATCGCGTGTGAGTTTCCATTTTTCAACAAGATTTTCTGCAGTAACACCCATATGACCAACACCAAATGGATCAGTCAATACAGAAACCATCAAATCGAGCATTTTGGTATCACCCATACGTGCGCCGCTGCGCATCGCAGGAGATCCGTACATGCCACGTGACATCACCTCAACGCCACCGCCGATACCGTAGTCACAATCACCCAACATAATTTGTTGAGCAGTAGTGACAATAGCTTGCAAACCTGAGCTACACAACCGGTTCAAAGCCATCGCAACTGATTCCATCGGAAGGCCGGCTTGAATAGAAGCTACCCGTGCAACATAAGCGTAACGGCTGTCTGTTGGAATGGTATTGCCAACAGTAATGTAATTAATCAATGCTGGATCTACTCCAGAGCGGGCTATCGCTTCTTTCATCACAATGCCACCGAGTTCAGATGGCTCAAAACTACTGAGGGCACCATTAAAAGTGCCAATTGCGGAACGTACAGCACTTAATACAACGACATCACGACTCATATTAATCCCCTTAGCAGAGCCCCAATTGGAGCTAATTTAGTAATCCAACCTCAATTTTTATGCGATTTTCAAGTTTCGGCTATTAGGTCATGCCCTTGGGAGCTAATGACCGTGACACGGACAAATTCTCCTACGCGATAGCGCTTTGATGGCTTACTAGGAGGCAAAACCCTCACCAAACCGTCAATTTCAGGCGCATCACCAATTGTTCGCCCTATTCCGCCATTACCATCAATCCGGTCGATCAGAACCTGAATGCGTTTACCTACCTTCTTTTCAAGGCGTTTAATGGATATTTCTTCTGCTTTGGCCATGAAACGTGCTCTACGATCTTCACGAATTGCATCCTGAACCGGCTTTTCTAACAGGTTAGCAGTTGCCCCCTCAACAGGGGAATACGCAAAACAGCCAGCACGATCAATTTGCGCCTCATCTAGGAAATTCAAAAGATAGTTAAATTCCTCTTCCGTTTCACCGGGAAAGCCCGCAATAAAGGTGCTACGAATCACTAAATCTGGACATGCTGCTCGCCATGCCTGAATACGTTCTAAATTCTTTTCACCGCTGGCTGGGCGTTTCATTCTTTTTAGGACATCAGGATGAGCGTGCTGCAAAGGAATATCGAGATACGGTAGAACACCATAGCCGTGTTCGGAAAACTCCGCCATCAAAGGTAGGATGTCATCGACATGGGGGTATGGATAAACATAATGTAGTCGCACCCAGGCTTGATGCTCGCGGGCTATTTGATTCAAGGCGTTTACCAAATCAAACATCCGGGTCTTAACGGGTTTGCCATCCCAAAATCCCGTGCGGTACTGGATATCAACACCATAAGCGCTTGTATCTTGCGAGACCACCAACAATTCTTTCACGCCAGATTCAAATAATCTTTTTGCTTCCAGCAGCACTTCGCCAATTGGTCTAGAAACCAAATCTCCCCGTAAGCTCGGAATAATGCAGAAAGTGCAACGATGATTGCAGCCTTCGGAAATTTTCAGATAAGCATAGTGCTTGGGTGTTAACTTCACACCAATCGGAGGAAGTAAATCAGTAAAGGGGTCATGTGGCTTAGGTAGATACTGATGAATCGCTTGCATCACCTCAGCCGTTGCATGGGGTCCTGTTACAGCTAGAACCTTAGGGTGAATGCTCAGAATGAGGTCGCTACCATCAGGATTTTTCCGGGCACCAAGGCAACCAGTGACGATGACTCTGCCGTTCTCAGCTAAAGCTTCACCAATCGCAGAAAGACTTTCTTCTACCGCTGAATCAATGAACCCACAGGTATTGACCACAACAAGATCAGCGCCAGAATAATCTTTGGAAGTTTCGTAACCTTCCGCACTCAGTTGAGTCAGAATTAATTCAGAATCAACTAGAGCCTTGGGGCAACCCAAGGAAACAAACCCTACCTTACCCGCCACAACTATTCTTTTTCTTCTTTAGGGGCTGGTTGGGCAAACGGAAAACCTGTAAACAGATTCTGAGAACCCTGCATTTGCTCTTGCATCTTCACGAAGAGTTCTTTGCTTTGGTCCATATAGTTACCCATGAGGCTTTGCATCATGGGGTTTTTAAGATTTAACATTTGCGCCCAAGCTTCAGGACTGCTACCAGCGCCCATCCCCTTTGATTGATCGCCCAACTTATGATGAATATCAACAAAAGATTGCATAGTCTTCTCTAGGTAATTGCCCATCAAGCCTTGCATCGAGTTGCCATAGAAACGAATGATTTGAGACAGCATCTGGGTTGAGAAAACCGGGGAACCGCAAGCCTCTTCTTCCAAAATAATTTGCAGCAAAATATTGCGGGTCAAATCATCTTCAGTTTTGGCATCAACGACCTTGAATGGATCTCCGCCCATGACCAAACCTTTTATGTCAGACAAAGTGACATAAGTGCTGGTTTGAGTGTCGTAAAGGCGTCTATTGGGGTACTTCTTAATGAGACGGTCTTCACCAACTCGCTTGGAACGGGCTACCATATATTTTTCCTAATTCAATGTACTGCAACGCAACATCAGCATAGTTTATCCCTAGTTTGACTAAGAGGTAAATATGCCGATGTTACGAACTACTAATTGCTACCTTTAGCCTGTATGGATACCACCATTTAAGGAGAAGTCAGCGCCAGTGGCATAACCACCATCTACAGATGCTATCCAGCAGCAGATAGAGGCTATTTCTTCTGGAGTACCTAAACGCTTTACTGGAATACCAGAGACAATTTTCTCCAAGACATCTTCGCGGATTGCCTTCACCATATCCGTGCCGATATAGCCTGGAGAAACGGTATTGACAGTAACGCCCTTAGTGGCGACTTCTTGAGCCAAAGCCATGGTGAAACCATGTAAACCAGCCTTAGCTGTTGAATAGTTTGCCTGGCCAAACTGACCTTTTTGACCATTCACAGACGAAATATTGATGATTCGACCCCAATTGTTCTCACACATGCCATCGATAACCTGCTTTGTCACGTTAAACAAAGAATTGAGGTTGGTATCAATAACGGCTTTCCATGCATCAGGTGTCATTTTGCGGAAAACGCTATCACGGGTAATGCCGGCGTTGTTGACCAAGACATCAACACGACCAACTTCAGCCTTCACTTTCTCAAAAGCTACAACGGTACTCTCCCAGTCAGAAACATTACCCTCTGAAGCAATAAAGTCATAACCAATTGCTTTTTGCTCTGCAATCCAGCGATCTTTACGCGGAGAATTTGGGCCACAACCTGCAATGACTTTAAAGCCATCTTTAGCCAAGCGTTGGCAGATAGCTGTACCGATACCGCCCATACCACCAGTTACATATGCGACTTTTTGAGACATGGATTTCCCCTTTTAAAATGATGTTGTTATTGATGATTAAACCGCTGAACCCAATTTTTCTTTTACGTACTTGCCAGGTGCAGCTTCTAATTTCTTGTACTTGGAATTACCAAATGTTTTTCTTGCAGCGATTTTTTTGCCGCCGAACTGAGCAAGCCATTTTGTATAGTCAGGCCACCAACTGCCTTTAATCTCTTTTGCATCCGCAAGCCATTCATCAGCCGTTTTAGCGATCTTGCTGTTTTCGAAGTAATACCGTTTATTTTTTGCCGGGGGATTAATCACACCCGCAATATGGCCAGAAGCGCCGAGGACAAAACGTTTTTTGCCACTCAGAATTTGAGTAGATTGATAGGCAGATTGCCATGGAACGATATGATCTTCTTGAGATGCATAGATATAAACGGGGCAATCAATTTTGCTCAAATCAATCTTCTGACCACATAAACTGACTTTGCCAGGTTTGACCAAATCATTCTGGAGATAGGTATGGCGCAAGTACCAGCAATACATGGCTCCAGGAAGGTTTGTAGAATCACCATTCCAATAGAGTAAATCGAATGGTGGAGGTGAGTTACCTTTGAGGTAATTCTCAACAACGTAATTCCACACTAAGTCATTCGGACGTAAGAACGAGAATGTATTCCCCAAATCTAAGCCAGGCATCATGCCAAACTTGCCTGATTCACCACCAATAGTGGTTTCCCGCATCTTGACCATGGTCTCATCAATGAAGACATCTAAGATCCCAGTGTTAGTAAAATCCAGCAGCGTTGTTAGTAGGGTCAAGCTAGCAATAGAGGTATCTTTTTTGCCGGCTAACACGGCTAAGGCAGAGGCAGTTAACGTACCGCCAACACAAAAGCCAAGAATATTAATTTGATCTGTTCCGCCAATATTTTTAGCCACTTCGATCGCCTTAATGACGCCATCACCAACGTAATCTTCCCAGGTCACTTCACACATAGAGTCATCTGGGTTTTTCCAAGAAACCAAAAAGACTGTATGACCCTGCTCGACCATGTAACGCACTACTGAATTGTCAGGCTGTAAATCTAAGATGTAGTACTTGTTAATGCATGGTGGCACCATCAAATATGGGCGTTCGTAAACAGTCTCTGTGAGTGGCGTGTATTGAATCAGCTCAAAGAGTTCACTGCGGAACACCACTTGACCTTCGGTAGTGGCAATATTTTTTCCAACCTCAAAAGCAGTTTCATCTGTTTGAGAAACTTTGCCCTTCTTCATATCACCGAGCAAATTAACAATGCCATTTTGAATTGACTGTCCTTGCGAGCTGATAATATTTTCTAATACTTCAGGGTTAGTTGCGATGAAGTTTGATGGAGAGAGCGCATCAATCATTTGCTCAGTAGTAAACAAAATCTTTTGTCGAGATTTTTCGTCAGTGTCAACAGCTTTGGCCAATGCCATTAAGTGTTTTGCGTTGAGCAAATAAGTGGCGGCAATGATTTTGCTCCATGAGGAGTGCCAAGCCTTTCCAGAAAAACGGCGATCCTTAACTTCGATCGCTTCTGGATTAGTAGCAAGATGTGCTAACTCAGTGAAATACTCTTTCTGAATTTCTGCTAAACGGTCTGGCGGAATCATTGCCATGTGATGTGGTGCCAAGGCCGGTGCTGCGCCCGTATTCATGCCTGCAAACATAGTGATCTCTTCAATTTAATTTAGACATTCTCCTTCTATAAAGGCTATAGAGTTATACGCACTAACCCTAGCCCAAGAATTATGTTGGTAATAACCCGCAGAACTAAATAGGGAGATTACTGAGTAAACCAAATCAATGTGGCAAATCGCCCAGAGATCGCATCACGACGGTGCGAGAAAAAACGTTTTTGATCGGTGACGGTGCAAAAATTCCCGCCATAGCTCTGCTCAACTCCCACAGCAGCTAGTCGAGATTGAGCCAATGTATAAAGATTTGCAAAATATTTACCTGGTCGACTGGGAATGGCTACAAATGCATTAGTAGGAAATGCTATCCCCGCATTTAAAAAGGCTAGATAAACATCCTCCCCCACTTCAAATGCTTGGGGTCCGATTGCGGGACCCATCCACGCCATGATTTTATTCGCTGACATATCTGCGCCCAGATTAAGCATTTCGGCTACAGTATTTTCTAAAACGCCTGAACATAAACCACGCCAACCTGCATGTGCTACACCTACAACATCCCCCGTTAGATTACTAAAGAGTATTGGCAAACAATCGGCTGTCATTACCACCAGGACTTCATTGGCTTGATTGGTCACCGCAGCGTCTGCTTCAATGATGTGCTCAGATAAAAGCCTTCGGTTCATCGGAGTGCTGACAAAAGTCCCATGCACCTGCTTTAGCCAAATCGGCTCAGATGGTAATTGAGTTCTTAAAATCGCGCGATTTGCGTTGACGGCTTGGGCGTCATCGCCTACGTGGTCGCCTAGGTTTAAAGATGAAAATGGTGGAAGACTACTTCCGCCATCACGGGTTGTAACTAGACTATGAATAGTTGGCGGTACTGGCCAGTTAGGCTTAAGGACATCCACTGTGCTTAATCACTATTTATTGAAGCTAATAAAACAGATTCTTTCGGAAGATCATCAACGCTCATGCCTACTTGGCTCAATAGGGACATTAAATCTTCAGGTGGCAACCTAAACCAGGTCATGGTCATTAAGGTTACTGGGTGCTCCAAACTCAATGCAAAAGCATGTAAGGCTTGCCGCTCAAAAGGAAGGGATTTTGCAACGCCCGGGGTTTTTTTCCGGTAAACCTGATCGCCCAATAGCGGGAAGCCTAAAGACTCTAGATGCACCCGAATTTGATGTGTGCGGCCCGTCTCTAAGCGACATTCCAGCAAAGTCGTGGCTGAACCCTCAAAAGCCCCCTTAGCTAGCCGTCTAAACATAGTGGCTGCCGGCTTGCCGTGAGCTGATCCAGCCGCCATTTTTAAGCGATCCCGTTGATCACGTCCTACAGAGGCTAATACCTTTCCCTGTGTGGGCGCCTCTCCCCAGACCCAGGCTAAATAGCGCCTACCTACTGTGCGTTCTTGGAGTTGTCGAACCAGCGCCGTTTGAGCCAATGTGGTTCTAGCAACAACCATCAAGCCAGAGGTATCTTTATCAAGGCGGTGGACTATGCCTGCCCTGGGTAGGTTTTTGAGTTCTGGATACCGAAATAAGAGCGCATTTAATAAAGTCCCCGTCCAATTTCCAGCCGCAGGATGGACCACCAAGCCAGGTGGCTTATTCACCACAATAATTGACTCGTCCTCATAAACCACCTCTAAAGAAATTTCTTCGGGGCTAAAAGCAAATTGCTCGGGCATTTCTTGTGGAAAAACCTTAATACTCTCGCCGCCTCGGAGCAAATAGCGCGCTTTTGTGACCTTTCCGTCGACTGTGACTGCGCCAGCCTCCACCCATGATTTCAGACGATTACGAGAGTAATCGGGCAAAAAGCTAGCTAGAATCTTGTCTAGGCGTTCACCATTGACATCAAGAGGGATTTCTAAGGCAATGAAATCCTCATCATCGATATAATCAATAGGATTCGAATCCGGAGTTTGCGGCAATGCCACGCTTAAAAGACCTTTCAGTTATGTCAGATGTTATTTCAGACGCCAGTTTAAGGCTTACCGCTGCTATCGAGCCATTAGCTCATAAAAGCCCTCAGTCCTGGAGAGTTCTTACCCTCAGTCTTATTTTGGTTGCCAGCGCCACCATCCTTTTACTGAGCGGTTGCGCTGGTAGTGATGGAAGCAAAGACGATACCGACATTTGGTCTGAGACCAAGTTATATTCTGAAGCGAATGCCAAGTTAAATGATGCCGACTTTGCCAAGTGCGGTAAATATTTCGATAAGTTAGAGGCGCGCTTCCCATTTGGCCCCTATTCCCAACAAGCTCAGATCAATGCTGCTTACTGCTATTGGAAAGCACAAGAGCAAGCTCAAGCTCTTGTGGCCATTGACCGCTTTATCAAGCTTTATCAAGGCAGTCCTAATTTGGATTATGGGTACTACCTCAAGGGTTTAATCACGTTTAATGATGACCTGGGCTGGTTAGGAAAATTCACTGGGCAAGATTTAAGCGAACGTGATCCTAAAGCGGCTAAGGAAGCATTTGAATCTTTCAAGGTTGTTGTAGAACGTTTCCCAAATAGCAAATATGCACCTGACTCATTAGACCGCATGCGTTATATCGTTAACTCATTGGCTGAAGCAGACGTGATCGTTGCTCGCTTTTACTATCAGCGTGGTGCATATTTAGCGTCTGCTAATCGTGCGCAGCTCGTGATTCGTGACTACGATCGAGCGCCTGCTGTCGAAGAGGCTCTTTATATTTTAGTGAAGTCTTACGAAAAATTGGGCTTAAATGATCTAAGCGATGATGCTAAGCGTGTCTTAGTGTTGAACTTCCCTGATAGCCAAGTGCTGTTAACTGGTCAACGCGCTAAAGCAGAACGTAGGTGGTGGCAGCTCTGGAATAAGTAATTCCTAGGTAATCTTTGGGAATCATTTATTTAATTTCTACCGCTACCCGGGGAGCCAAGGCGCAGAGTAGTTCATAGCCGATGGTGCCGCTCATCTGCGCAACATCATCAACCTGCACTTGTGTTCCCCATAATTCAACACGAGTACCAATACGTGCTTGAGGCGCATTACGCAGGTCTATCGTGATCATATCCATTGAGACGCGCCCAACTAGCGGGCAAATAAGCCCAGAACTATCAGCGGCACCGCCATCCACCCACACCGGCGTACCGTCTTTTGCTTGGCGTGGATAGCCATCCGCATAACCACAAGCAATCACACCAATGCGCATCGCTTCAGGTGCTTCATAGCGACCACCGTAGCCAACGCGATCACCCTTATGCAACTCTTGAATATCAATAATCTCGCTATGTAAATGCATAACCGCTTGCAAATGAGAATGTTTGATATCTTGATAGTTTCCCGTAGGTGAAGCGCCATACAACATGATGCCTGGGCGAACCCAATCCCCCAAAGCATTGCGATGCCATAAAATTGCTGCAGAATTGGCTAATGATGTTGGTGCTGCAATGCCTGCAATAGCCCCATCAAAACACTCGAGCTGCGCACCTACTGTAGGAGATTGATCGGTTTGATCGGCATTGGCCAAATGGGTCATATGGTGCATATGACAACCCAAAGCATGAAGACGGTGAAAAGCTACCTTATAGAGAACAGGCTTTAAGCCCAAGCGATTCATACCACTATTCATCTTTAGGAAAACATTAAAAGGTTTACCGCCCTTCGTCTGGAAATCTTCAAGCCATTGAATCTGGGTCTCGCAATGCACCACCAGGTCGCAAGCTAGATCCCGCGCGAGAACTAGTTCATTTTGATGAAATAAACCCTCCAACAATAAAATCCGACCTTTCCAGCCCTTATCCCTCAGCCAGCGTGCGTCATAAATGTCCAATAGAGCAAATCCATCAGTCGACCCCAAACCTTTCAGGGCCGCTTCAAGACCGTGGCCATAAGATCTAGCCTTGATAACAGACCAAATTTTGGACTCTGGAGCAAGCTCCCGAACACGGTTTAAATTATGGCGAAAGGCCTCGGTGTGAATAGATGCCAAAATTGGTCTATTAATCAAGCTATCATCTGTAACGTCCATATCCACCCCTCCTTTCATGCTTTAATTGTATTAATGACTAGATTGTACGAATGAACCGTAGTTTTTACATCATTATGGCGGCGCAATTTTTTTCGTCGCTTGCTGATAACGCCCTGCTGATCGCAGCAATTGCCCTCTTGGTCCAGCTTAATGCGCCGGCCTGGATGACGCCTTTGCTCAAACTCTTTTTTGTACTCTCCTACGTACTGCTGGCAGCCTTTGTTGGTGCCTTTGCCGATTCCCGCCCTAAAGGTAATGTGATGTTCATTACTAACACCATCAAGTTTGTTGGGTGCGTAGTGATGTTATTTGGTAGCCACCCTTTATTTGCTTATGCCATTGTAGGTTTAGGCGCTGCCGCGTATTCCCCAGCAAAATATGGCATTTTGACTGAATTGCTCCCCCCAGAAAAACTGGTCGCGGCCAATGGCTGGATCGAAGGATTGACAGTGGGTTCAATCATTATGGGTACGGTTCTTGGAGGCGTGCTCATCAGTAGCTCCGTATCCAAAAGTCTATTGAGTTTTGACATGCCCTCCTTTGATACTGGAATTGATACGCCGGCGGAATCGGCCATCATGATCATCATGATGATTTATGTCGTTGCAGCACTCATTAATCTTCGCATTCCAGATACTGGGGCTCGCTATGTCTCACAAAAAACCAACCCTATAGAACTCGTTAAAGACTTTGCTGTTTGCTTTAAGACCCTCTGGAACGATCGTCTTGGTCAAATTTCCTTAGCGGTTACCACCCTGTTTTGGGGTGCTGGTGCGACCTTGCAATTTATTGTTATCAAATGGGCTCAAGTTGCCTTACATATGAGTCTGTCTCAAGGGGCGATCTTGCAAGCCATCTCAGCTGTTGGTGTTGCCGGAGGCGCAGTATGGGCTGCCTGGCGCGTGCCGTTGCGCCACTCATTAAGTGTGCTTCCCTATGGGATTGCAATGGGTTTGGTGGTCTGCGTCTTGGCAATCTATAACTCGGATATGTTGCCCAATACCGTCCTATGGACAGTTGGCAAATTACAAATCAATCTCAATTTAATTCCAGCATACTTTTTATTAATTCTCATTGGCTGGTTGGCAGGTTATTTTGTAGTGCCAATGAATGCACTTTTACAACATCGTGGCCACGTTTTGATGTCTGCAGGTCATTCGATTGCCGTACAAAAC
Organism: uncultured beta proteobacterium; assembly: GCA_903843235.1. Lineage (GTDB taxonomy): Bacteria > Pseudomonadota > Gammaproteobacteria > Burkholderiales > Burkholderiaceae > Polynucleobacter. Next base: position 16,775 of record CAIMOW010000109.1, read on the forward strand.
TTTAATGAAAATATCTCTGTTCTGTTGATGCTACTCTTTTATTCACTGCTGATTTGGCTTGATGCTTCTGTTCAATATGTGATTATTGGCTTTGGTATAGCGGTAAGTCTCATCATGTGGATGGTCATTAAGCGCCATGCTGCAAACCAAGCGGAATATGACTCTATGCACCTCATCGGTGAGCATAAGAACTAAAGTTCCCGTAGGTTTTTTAGATTAAATATTTTGTAAGACAGATTTCGCTAAGAGCAAATCTTGCCACAGCAAGGACTTGTCTTTGGGTCTAGCAAGTAACTGGGCCAAATCAAATGAAGCGATCAACGGAATCTCTTCCTCAAGCTCACATTTGAGGGCCAGCACTGTTTCTCTTAATTCTGGTAGCGCATCACGCTCCCCGGATAACTTTTGGGCTGCAGGCCCACCGAATACAAATGCAATGGTTGGCAATTCATTTTGAGGAAGCTCAAGGGCATTTAAGTTATCCGATGGATTTTTCCAAGACCACTCATTGGGAGATAAACCCAAGGCTCGAATCATATTGTGAAATAGCACTTGAGCATCCCCATGGGGTTTATTGCCAAAGAACCACCACGTGCCATAAGAAGTCTTCTCAGATAGGCTATTGAGTTGGTCGTCTTGAGTGATAGGGTTTAGTGCAACTGCTTGAGCAGTGACTGCTGATGACATCACGTCCCGAGAGGCCCATTCGGTAATGCCCATTTCTTTTAAAAAGATTGAATTTGTTGACGTGTTCATGACCCTAGCTTAATCGATTTAGCCATGACAGTTGCATCTTCACGTAAACCAGTTTGTGGATTTGCAGGATAGTAATTTTTGCGAGCGCCAATCTGCTCATAACCCATAGCTTGGTACAAATTAACCGCCGCTGTATTGGATGGCCTAACCTCTAGAATAATGCGTGGCATTTGTTGCTGAGATGCTACAGCTTCAATTGCATTCATCATACGGGCCGCAAGGCCTAATCTGCGTAATTTTGGGGAGACTGTAATATTAAGCAAATGTAACTCATCTACTGCCGGGAATAAAATGCAGTAAGCCCATAAAATTTGTGGATCAAGATATGAGCCTTTGATCGCTTGATCAATTTGGGGTCGTATGCAATAAGCCCAATGCCCTGCCGCTAAAGAATCCGCAAAATTACCTCGAGTCCACGGGTGAATATGAGAAACAACTTCTATAGCTAGGACTTCATCTAAATCAGCAAACTGCATTGGCAGAAAAGAAAGTTCAGCAATATCCTCTTGGACACAATCCTTTGCGGGTAATTCGTTAGTCATACTCAGATGTTAGCTTGCTTACGTTCTTCGGCGGTGAAGGCAACTTTATTGCGAACATATACCGGCTCTAGATTATGGACGTCTTGCGCAAGACCAGCATCCCACGCCACCTTCGCATGGGTAAGGATACCAAGGGCGCTGACACCAATTTCAGGGTCAAGTTGTATTGTTAAAAATGGGTTTTTTGAATGTCCGAGCAGTCGATCACCATATTCATGAATCGCGCTACCAGCAACAAACTCAATCTCATCTAATAAGACATTTTCTGGCGAAGTTAAGGCAATCTCACCATGCCGCACAGGTAAACCTGAAGGATTGGTTTCATAGCGAGCCCAATAGACTTCATTCATGCGCGCATCTACGGCCACGACAAATGTCTTTGGTCGCAAGGCTAAAAAGGCTGCCGACTGGGTTAATTGAGCGGCTATGGCGTCAAGACTAATGACAGGTAAGACAGGGAGACTGACGGCAATCGCTAAACCCTGAACCGCAGCAACGCCAAGTCGAACGCCAGTAAAAGCGCCAGGCCCAACACCAATCGCAATTGCATCAAGCGAAGATAGCTCTATCTTGGCGGCTTTGAGTAATTGATCTACCCAAGGCAACAAAATCTGACTTGCACCAGCAGAAACCTTTTGATGCAGGAATGCCGGCTTTATATCATCCAACATCAAGGCGACAGAGCACCAAGCTGATGAGGTATCAATAGCAAGAATACGAGTCAATGGAGATTTCTATGCGCTTAAGGCCAAGATTACTTCGGGTGGGGCTTGTACCAGCTCAATTAAGACACCCTCTCCCGAAAAAGGAAACTCGTCATTTCCCTTGGGGTGAACAAAAGTGATGTCATGACCACCTGCACCACGGCGAATGCCACCAGGAGCAAAACGAAGACCGTTAGCACTTAGCCATTCAACAGCCTTAGGTAAATCATCAACCCATAAACCGATATGGTTTAAAGGGGTTTGATGTACAGCAGGCTTTTTATTAATATCGAGTGGCTGCATCAAATCAACTTCTATCTCATGAGCCCCTGTGCCAATGGCGCAAATATCTTCATCGACATTCTCACGCTCCGATACAAAGGTGCTCTTGTATTGGAAGCCTAATAGGTCGACCCAGAGCTTGCGAAGACGCTCTTTATCCTCACCCCCGATAGCAATTTGCTGAATACCTAAAATCTTAAATGGCTTAGTCATACATTTCCTATTCGAAGCGAATGATCAATTGATCTACCGCTAAACTCTCGCCCACTGTTGCACAGATTTCAGCAACTACCCCGTCTTGAGCAGCAGTCAGAACATTTTCCATTTTCATTGCTTCAATCGCAGCTAATTTCTGACCAGCCGTAACAGCCTCACCAACCTTAACGGAAATATTGGTCAGCAATCCAGGCATGGGTGACATTACCAATTTAGAGGTATCAGGTGGAACCTTAACAGGCATGCGACGCTGAAGCTCAGCACCTAGCGAGCTTAAGACCATGCATTCATATTGGGAACCATCTAAAACTAGGAAATACTTAACACCACGACGTTCAACTTGGGCGGTGACCTTACTGGTGCCATTAATCGTAGCGCGCAAGCAAATTTCACCTGGGCGCCAGTTGCTGACGATGTCATAACGACTAACCCCATCTGTATCGTCAATATACACAGAGTAAGTAGAGTCTTTTAATTCAACCCGAATTGCAATCTCAATCGGCGCATCTTTAGAGCCAACACGTGCGCCTGTTACCACTACAAACTGCTTTGCAATAGTCATCTCATGGCCGACTAACTGACCATCAATCATCTTGATGTGCTCAAGATAGCGGTAACGCATAAAAGCAGCCAATGCGGCTAGACGTCTTGGGTCGGCTGGCTGAACGGAGTCCATCTTAAAACCATCCGGATACTCCTCAACAATAAAAGCCGTTGTAAAGTCACCCGCTACGAAGCGTGGGTGCTGCAATAAAGCAGCTTGAAATGGAATATTCGAATGAATACCGCGAATGACGAAATCATTTAAAGCGGAGCGCATTTTTTCAATCGCTTCAGTACGATCCTTGCCATGGACAATGAGCTTGGCAATCATGGAGTCGTAATACATCGGGATTTCACCGCCCTCATAGACGCCTGTATCAACGCGTACACCACCCACTTCTTCTGGTGGTCGATATTTCACTAGGCGCCCAGTCGAAGGTAAGAAGTTACGAAATGGGTCATCCGCGTTAATACGGCATTCCATTGACCAGCCATCAAGCTTTACATCTTCTTGCTTGAATGCCAACTTCTCACCAGCAGCTACTCGAATCATCTGCTCAACAAGGTCAAGACCTGTAATGCCTTCTGTAACAGGGTGCTCAACTTGAAGACGGGTATTCATCTCAAGGAAGTAAAAAGACTTGTCTTTGCCAACTACAAATTCAACCGTACCAGCAGATTGATAGTCTACCGCCTTAGCCAGAGCCACTGCTTGCTCACCCATTGCTTTACGGGTAGCAGGATCAATAAAAGGTGATGGAGCCTCTTCAATCACCTTCTGGTGACGACGCTGAATCGAGCAATCGCGTTCATTGAGATACACAACATTGCCATGGGAGTCACCCAGAACCTGAATCTCAATATGACGTGGGCCTTCAACAAACTTCTCTATAAAAATCCGATCGTCGCCGAAACTATTCATCGCCTCAGTCTTGCATGCTACAAAGCCTTCAGCAGCTTCTTTATCGTTAAAGGCAACTCGTAAACCTTTACCGCCGCCGCCAGCAGACGCTTTGATCATGACCGGATAGCCAATGCCTTGGGCAATTTTCACGGCTTCTTCAGTCGTAGCAATCGCTTCATTGTGGCCAGGAATTGTATTAACCTTAGCCGCTAAGGCAAGCTTTTTAGAGGCGATCTTGTCGCCCATTGCTGCAATAGATTGATGTTTTGGTCCAATAAAAACAATACCTTCTTCTTGGCAACGTTTAGCGAATTGCTCATTCTCGGACAAGAAACCATAGCCTGGGTGAACTGCTTCAGCACCGGTATCTTTACATGCCTGAATAATACGTTCCATTAATAAGTAGGACTCACGTGAAGGCGCCGGCCCAATACAAACTGCCTCATCGGCCATTTGAACGTGGCGAGCTTCTTTATCCGCCTCGGAATAAACTGCCACCGTTTTAATACCCATCTTCTTGGCAGTTTTCATTACACGGCAAGCAATCTCACCGCGGTTAGCAATCAAAATTTTCTTAAACATTTTTGTAGTCATGATTATTTAGCGCCTTAAAGAGGAATGTTGCCGTGTTTACGAGCAGGATTCTTCAGTTCTTTATCTTTTAACATTGCCAAAGAGCGTGAAATGCGTTTACGGGTTTCATGAGGCAAAATAACGTCGTCAATGTAGCCACGACGACCTGCCACAAAAGGGTTTGCAAACTTTGCTTTGTACTCTGCTTCACGAGCAGTAATCTTTTCAGGATCTGATTTTTCTTCTCGGAAGATAATTTCCACGGCACCTTTAGGGCCCATCACCGCAATTTCTGCTGAAGGCCACGCAAAGTTAACGTCACCACGTAAATGTTTAGAGGCCATCACGTCATAAGCTCCGCCGTACGCTTTTCGGGTAATCAAAGTTACTTTGGGTACAGTGCAATCAGCGTAGGCATAGAGTAATTTTGCGCCGTGCTTAATAATGCCGCCATACTCTTGAGCGGTACCGGGCATAAATCCAGGAACGTCAACCAATGTCACTACTGGGATATTAAAAGCATCGCAAAAACGAACAAAGCGCGCAGCTTTAATGGAGGCTTTAATGTCTAGGCAACCAGCCAATACTAGGGGCTGATTGGCCACAATGCCAATTGAACGACCTTCCATGCGGGCAAAACCAATCAAGATATTTTTTGCATAATCAGGCTGAAGCTCGAAGAACTCACCGTCATCCACAATCTTAGAAATTAATTCCTTCATATCGTAAGGTTGATTTGGATTAGATGGCACCAAAGTATCCAATGAAAAATCTGGTTCTTCAGTACGCATAGCACCATGGATCATTGGCGGTTTTTCGCGATTAGACAAAGGCAAATAATTAAAGAAACGGCGCATCATCATGATGGCATCGACATCATTGTCAAATGCCAAATCACAAACGCCAGATATGGTTGAATGCGTTACGGCACCACCCAATTCTTCAGCAGTAACATCCTCATGCGTAACGGTCTTCACCACTTCTGGACCCGTTACAAACATATAGGAGCTATCTTTCACCATAAAGATGAAATCGGTTAGCGCTGGCGAGTACACGGCACCGCCCGCAGAAGGTCCCATAATCAAGGAGATCTGCGGAATTACGCCAGATGCAGTGACATTGCGTTGGAAAATTTCTGCATAGCCACCCAAGGACGCCACACCTTCTTGAATACGGGCACCGCCAGAGTCATTCAAACCAATCACTGGAGCACCAACTTTGAGCGCCTGATCCATGATCTTGCAAATTTTCTCAGCATGGGCTTCGGATAAAGACCCACCTAAAACGGTAAAGTCTTGGGAGAAAACGAATACCAAGCGGCCATTGATCATGCCGTAGCCAGTAACCACGCCATCGCCTGGAACTGTTTGATCAGCCATTCCAAAATCATGACAGCGATGCTCAACAAACATATCCCACTCTTCAAAGGTGCCTGCGTCTAACAAGAGCTCAATACGCTCTCGAGCAGTTAACTTCCCTTTTGAGTGTTGCGCCTGAATACGCTTTTGCCCACCACCCAATCGGGCAAGCTCTCGCTTAGCTTCAAGCTGTTGAATGATTTCCTTCATACCGACTCCTTAGAAAAATTCATGCCCCATTGCCTCGAGCAAACGTCTCGCAGCAACAGAAGCGGCCATGGTTCCTTGATTTACTTCAGCGCTTAAGCTGGGTAATAGTTCTTGTACTGCTGGATGATTCTGAAAAGCATTTTTTAAACCTGCACCAATCCGATCCCACATCCAAGATCCTGATTGTTGTTTGCGACGCGCTTGTAATAAGCCATTCGCATTTTGTAATTTCTGATATTGAAGAATTTTTTCCCAAAGTTCTGGGATGCCAGCGCCTTGCAAGGCGCTCATACATAAAACTGCTGGATGCCAATAAGCCTGATCGTGTGAAGCATGATCGGGGTTTCCCTGAAAACCCAATAAACGCAATGAGCTCGTAATAAATAATTGCGCACGCATTGCGGCATCTTGATCGATATCTACCTTATTGATGACAATCAAATCAGCCATCTCCATGATGCCTTTTTTAATTGCTTGAAGATCATCACCTGCATTGGGGAGTTGTAATAGCAAAAACATATCGGTCATCCCCGCAACTGCGATTTCGCTCTGCCCTACACCAACTGTCTCAATAATGACCACATCAAATCCAGCGGCCTCTGCTACTAGCATCGCTTCACGCGTCTTTTCTGCTACACCGCCTAAAGTTCCAGATGAAGGACTTGGGCGTATAAAGGCAGCTTCTAGGACAGACAAGCGCTCCATCCGAGTCTTGTCACCCAAAATGGAGCCACCAGATAGGGTTGAAGATGGATCAATAGCCAACACGGCTACCCTGTGCCCTTTATCTATCAGGTATAGACCTAAAGACTCAATTAATGTCGACTTACCAACACCGGGAACGCCAGAGATACCCAAGCGAAATGATTTACCTGTTTTAGGAAGTAAAGCATTCAGAACCTCATCTGCACGCTTACGATGATCTAAACGCGTCGACTCAAGCAGGGTAATGATCTTTGCTAAAGCGCGACGTTGGGCAGACGAGGGCACGCCAGTAAGATCACTTACCAAAGTTTGATCAGCGGCGTTAAGCATGCTCAGCGGTCCGAACTTAAGTCGGCTTTACAGATTTACGAATCTGTTCGAGCACATCTTTTGCTGATGCCGGGATTGGAGTACCTGGGCCATAGATTCCCTTAACGCCAGATTCATAGAGGAATTCATAATCCTGACGTGGAATGACGCCACCGACGAAGACAATGATGTCATCGGCACCTTGTTTCTTTAGCTCTGCAATGATTGCTGGAACTAAAGTCTTATGGCCAGCAGCTAAGGTAGAAATGCCCAGAGCATGCACGTCATTTTCAATAGCTTGACGAGCGCACTCTTCTGGAGTTTGGAACAAAGGTCCAATATCAACATCAAAGCCAAGATCAGCATACGCAGTAGCTACAACTTTAGCTCCGCGGTCATGACCATCTTGACCCAGCTTAGCGATCATCACACGAGGACGACGTCCAAAGTCTTTTGCAAAGTCAGCGATTTCTGCTTTAAGTTTATCCCAGCCTTCGGCTGAATCATAGGCAGCTGCATACACACCGGTCACCTTTTGAGTATCGGCGCGATGGCGCCCGTAAACTTTTTCCAATGCATCAGAAACTTCACCAACCGTAGCACGCAAGCGAATGGCATTAACCGCCAATTCCAATAAGTTACCGGTATTTTCTTCAGCAGCCTTTGTTAATGCCTCTAGTGCAGTCTCTACTTTTTTACTATCGCGCTTCGCTTTAATAGCTTGCAAACGCGCAACTTGACTATCGCGAACTTGATCGTTGTCAATCATACGAACATCGACTAAATCTTCTTTAGCAAGCTTGTATTTATTGACGCCAACAATCACGTCAGATCCAGAGTCAATCTTCGCTTGTTTCTCAGCAGCGGCAGCCTCAATTTTGAGCTTAGCCCAGCCACTCTCGACCGCCTTAGTCATCCCGCCCATACCATCTACTTCTTGAATGATCTCCCAAGCTTTATCAGCCATCTCTTGAGTAAGGTTCTCCATCATGTAAGAGCCAGCCCATGGATCAATAACGCTAGTGATGTGAGTTTCCTCTTGAATAATGAGTTGTGTATTGCGAGCAATACGACTGGAGAATTCAGATGGCAAAGCAATGGCTTCATCAAACGAATTGGTATGTAAAGATTGGGTTCCACCAAATATCGCAGCCATAGCTTCTATCGTGGTGCGTACGACATTGTTGTAAGGGTCTTGCTCTGTTAACGACCAGCCAGATGTTTGGCAATGCGTACGCAGCATCAATGACTTTGGATTCTTTGGATCAAAGGACTTCATAATGCGCCACCACAGTAGGCGTGCAGCACGTAACTTAGCAACTTCCAAATAAAAGTTCATGCCCATTGCAAAAAAGAATGAGAGTCGGCCCGCAAAGCCGTCCACATCAAGGCCTTTAGCCAAAGCTGTTTTAACATACTCTTTACCGTCTGCCAGCGTAAAAGCTAACTCTAAAACTTGATTGGCACCTGCCTCTTGAATGTGATAACCCGAAATAGAAATCGAATTAAACTTAGGCATATGCTTAGCGGTGTACTCAATAATATCGCCAATGATGCGCATTGAAGGTTCTGGTGGGTAAATATAGGTATTACGCACCATGAACTCTTTCAGAATGTCGTTCTGAATCGTTCCAGAAAGTTGCTCTTGCTTTACGCCCTGCTCTTCACCAGCAACAATGTAACCAGCTAAAACTGGAAGCACGGCACCATTCATCGTCATCGATACAGAAACTTTGTCTAATGGAATGCCATCAAACAAGATCTTCATATCTTCAACAGAGTCGATTGCCACGCCAGCCTTACCAACGTCACCCGTTACGCGTGGATGATCCGAGTCATAGCCGCGATGGGTTGCCAAATCAAATGCAACTGAAACACCCTGACCACCTGCATCAAGCGCTTTGCGATAAAAGGCATTGGATTCTTCTGCCGTTGAAAAACCAGCGTATTGACGAATAGTCCAAGGGCGAACGGAATACATCGTGGCTTGTGGGCCACGAACAAATGGCTCAAAGCCAGGCAATGAGTTTACATATTGCAAACCTTCAGTATCAGCAGATGTGTAAAGCGCTTTTAGGTGAATTCCATCTGGCGTCTTCCAACCCAACTCATCAACGTTACCGTTAGGAGCAGATTTTTGTGCTGATTTTTTCCAGGCCTCCAGATTGCTCTCTGACACATTGGGCCAAGTAGTTGACGCAGACTTTTTTTCACTGGTACTCATAAAGCACTCCCGGTTGGCTTATTTGCCTGTTTGCATATTGAATTTGGCTATTTTGCTTGACTTTTTTAAATTTGTCTACATACTGAATACATAATTATGAATACAAAGTTAATAAATCGACCGTTATACGAAGACGTTGCAGAGCGCCTTCGGGCTCAGATATTTGCCCATGAATTGGCCCCAGGCAGCTGGTTAGATGAGCAAAACCTCGCTCAACAGTTCGGAATCAGCAGAACCCCGATGCGTGAAGCCATCAAAGTACTGGCATCAGAAGGCTTGGTAACAACGAAAATGAATCGAGGGGCCTATGTAACCGAGGTGGATAGGGATGATTTAGAACAAATTTTCACCATCCTCTCCCTACTGGAGGGTCAGGCAGCGAAAGAAACGGCCACGAAGGCCACTGAGGATCACTTAACTCAGTTAGATAACCTACACCATCGCCTTGAAAAAGCCGCCGCAGATAGGGATGTAGAGCAGTTTTTTGAGGTAAACGTGAAATTTCATGACCTCATCCAAGAAATTGCAGGCAACAAATGGATGAATGGCGTGATTGGGGACCTTAGAAAGGTACTCAAGTTACAACGACGAGACTCACTAAGCCGGGCCGGGAGATTGCAGAACTCACTCCGTGAGCATCGAGAAATCCTACAAGCCATCCTAAAGCGCGATCCAACTGCTGCTGAAGCCGCCATGCGAAAACACCTCGCACGAGGCCTAGAAGCTACCAAGTAGTGAATCACATTTATAAAAAGAAAGAGGCCTAGAACACTAGGCGTTTCACATTTTACGAAGAGGGCTTATTTCTTAACGACGAAATTTCCCGGCAAAGAAGAAACATAAGCTGCAATGTCATGTAAGTCAGCGTCAGAGAAAGCCTGAACCTGAGATGACATCACGGCATTGGTACGGCCATACTGAGCATTACCATTGCCTACTTGATAAGCATGCAGCGCATAGTAAAGATAGTCGGCGTGTTGCCCAGCTAACTTAGGGTAGACAGGCAAAATTGGAGCATTTAAGCCAGCGCCATGACAAGAAGCGCAATTGGCCTTCTCAATAAGGGCTTGGCCTTTTTCAAGATTAGCGGCATTTGCCAAACCAATGCTAGACAATAAAACGGCGGTAATTAGTGTGACTTTCATAAACAGGTCTCTAAATATCACTTCAATGGGTTGTTAGGTGAGCTGGCAGTCTGCGCAGCGTAGTACTCGCCGATATCAGCCATATCTTGATCAGATAAGCTCGTGGCAATCGCGCGCATCGTTGGATGCTTTCTTTCGCCTTTTTTGTACTCAGACAAAGCAGTAGCAATATAGCCGCTGTTTTGGCCACCAATCATTGGCACCTTATAAACAAAGGGATAGTCAGCGCGGTAGTCAGGAATGGAATGGCAGCCAATGCAAAGCCAAACCTTACCTCTACCCGCATCAGCTGAACCTTGAACATCGGCAGCTTGGGCTGAAAATCCAACAAATGCCAAAATAGCGCAAACAGCTAATTGGGGAAGAGTGAAGAGTTTTTTCATAAAAATCACTATTTAATCGATTTGATCCATAACAAGTTGTGGAAGTATAGCGGAGAGAAGGCAATACCGTCATACAAGCCCTCAATATTGCTAAAAACGCTGAAAATTACCGCCCTTTTACCTATACTGAGACGCTTAATAAAGGACATTTTAAAAAGTTATGACCCAGACTAATTCTCGCTTTAATGGCTCACAAACTTACGTCGCTACCGATGATTTAAAGCTAGCGGTTAATGCTGCCATTGCGTTACAGCGCCCTCTTTTAATCAAAGGTGAGCCAGGAACCGGTAAAACGATGCTGGCAGAAGAAGTTGCGGCCGCTTTAAAGATGCCGTTGTTGCAGTGGCATATCAAATCCACCACCAAGGCCCAACAAGGCTTGTATGAATATGATGCGGTGAGTCGCCTTCGTGATTCTCAGTTGGGTGATGAAAAAGTCAATGACATTCGCAACTACATTATTAAGGGCGTCTTATGGCAAGCATTTGAGGCGGATGAGCCCACTGTATTGCTGATCGACGAAATTGACAAAGCCGATATTGAATTCCCAAATGATCTACTGCGCGAAATTGACCGCATGGAGTTTTATGTCTATGAAACTCGTGAACTCATCAAAGCAAAACATCGCCCTCTCGTGATTATTACCTCCAATAATGAAAAAGAATTACCTGATGCATTTTTGCGTCGCTGCTTTTTTCATTACATCTCCTTCCCAGATGCCGGTACGATGCAAAGCATTGTGGATGCGCATCACCCCAACATTAAACAAGACCTACTCGATGCAGCCCTCAAGTCTTTTTACCAAATTAGAGCCTTGCCAGGCCTTAAGAAAAAGCCTTCTACATCCGAACTCATTGATTGGTTAAAACTTTTACTAGCTGAAGACATTCCAGTTGAGGCGCTCTATAGCTCTGATGAAAAGATTGTTGTACCACCCTTGCATGGGGCTCTACTAAAGAACGAGCAAGACGTTCACTTGTTTGAGCGCCTAGTGATGATGAATCGCAATCATCGTTAAGCGGCCTGGTATTCACTGAGTGATTTAGATGCTGATTCAATTCTTCCTCAATCTGAAGGAGGCCAAAGTACCGGTGTCAGTAAGAGAGTTTTTGACACTACTTGAAGCGCTGAAGTCTGGTGTAATCGAGCCATCGATTGATGAGTTTTATCAATTGGCCAGAATGACTCTGGTCAAGGATGAGCAATACTTTGATCGCTTTGATCAAGTCTTTGGTGCCTACTTCAATGGTATTGAGCAAATCATTGCGCTACAGCCAGATATTCCGCTCGACTGGCTAGAGAAAAAACTCCAACGCGTATTGAGCGATGAGGAAAAAGCAGCACTGCAGAAATTGGGCGGACCAGAGGCACTAAAAAAGCGCCTTGAAGAGCTGATGAAAGAGCAAAAAGAATGGCATGGTGGTGGCAATAAATGGATTGGCGCAGGAGGCTCATCCCCTTTTGGTCATAGCGGCTATCACCCTGAAGGTATTCGAATTGGTGGAGAAAGTGCTGGCAATCGTACCGCGATCAAAGTCTGGGAAGCCCGAGAATTTAAAGACTATGACAGCGACCTCGCCTTAGGAACGCGCAATATCAAATTGGCATTACGTAGGCTCAGACGCTTTGCTAGAGAAGGCTCTCATCTAGAGTTAGATTTAGATAAAACGATTCATTCAACCGCAGCTAATGCTGGGATGCTCGATATCCAAATGCGGCCAGAGCGTCACAATCAAGTAAAAGTCCTATTGCTCATGGATGTTGGTGGTTCGATGGATGATCACATTCAAAGAATTGCAGAGCTCTTTTCTGCTGCTAAAACAGAATTTAAGCACCTTGAACATTATTACTTTCATAACTGCGTGTACGAAAATTTGTGGCAAAGCAATCGTCGACGTCGCGATCAGGTTACGAAAACCCAAGACATCATCAATAAATATGGTCCTGAATACAAACTCATTTTTGTTGGAGACGCCACGATGTCTCCATATGAAATTTTGAGCCCAAATGGCTCAGTTGAATACAACAACCCGGAGGCTGGGGCAACCTGGGTAAATCGCCTGATTGACCACTTCCCCCATTTTGCTTGGCTCAACCCCGAACCTGAATCGGTTTGGCAGTACCGTCAATCCATCGACATTATGCAAAGACTCATAAAAGATCGGATGTACCCTGTTACCTTAAATGGCCTAGAAAGTGCCATGCGCCAACTTTCAAAGTAAGATCAAGCCATTCATTTCAGACTGATATTTATCCTAAGAGAAACTATATGATTACCAATATTAGCGATCGCTTGAAAGCCCTTGGCATTATCCTGCCACCACCAGGACCCCCTGCTGCTGCGTATGTCATGGCCGCCACTACAGGCAACACAGTTTTTTTATCTGGGCATATTGCTAAGCGCGATGGCAAGCCTTGGGTCGGAAAATTAGGTATGGATATGGATACTGACACTGGAAAAGCTGCCGCACGATCAATAGCAATTGATTTGCTCTCCACCTTACAAACTCATCTTGGATCATTGGACAAAGTAAAGCGCATTGTCAAAGTAATGGGGCTCGTCAATTCGACATGTGAATACACCGAGCAACACTTAGTCATTAATGGTTGCTCAGAATTACTCTTTGAAGTCTTTGGCGATACTGGCAAACATGCTCGCAGTGCCTTTGGTGTGGCGCAAATTCCTTTGGGGGCTTGCGTTGAAATTGAGTTGATTGCTGAGATTTAAAAATCAGCTCAATGTGAGCTTTTCTCGTTGGATATCTTCAAAGGTGTCGACATCTAGGACATACCCCTGAAGATCGGCTTGCAATAGCCTCACTTGCTCTGGATGCTTGTCCATATAGTGACGACACACCATGCCCGGGACAGTCAAAATATCGTTGACAGCCGTAGATGAAAATAAAACAGGATTGCCTCTCTCGTTATCAACCATTGGCAAAATCACTTCCTGATTAGCCTCTTTATGCGAATACTCATCGAGCAAGGCTTGAACTTCTGGCGCACCAATACCAGGTTGATCCGACAAAGCCATGAGTAGCACATCGTATTGACCTTGCAAAGACTCAAGCCCTAAACGTACAGATGTAGCCTGCCCATCTTTTGAGGATAAATTTCGAACGACAGTAATGGGGAATGGTGAGGCTTGTTGGATGGAATGAATCTCTCTCTCAATCAGGTCCGCATGAAATCCCGTCACTACAACGAATTGAACCGGCTCAAATGCTGCCAAGGATGAGCAAAAGCGCCTTAAAAGCGACTGGCCATCTCTTTTAAGAAGTGCTTTAGGATGCGACCCTAAGCGACTACCATCACCGGCCGCTAGCAATATGACCGCTAAGCGAAGTGATGCATAGGGAGATTTTCCTAGTATTTTCATTAGGGTGATAATAAATAGATATTTTAAAAACAAAAGATAAAGCATGAACAGCACCGATTTAAGCGTTCTCAAGTCTGCTGTTGATTGGCTAAAAGCCGGTTATCCAGTAGCCATTGCCACTGTTGTCCAAACTTGGGGCTCAGCGCCAAGACCCGTGGGCTCGTGGCTAGCCATTCGTCAAGATGGGCAAGTGGCTGGGTCAGTGTCTGGCGGTTGTATTGAGGATGATCTCATCCGCCGCGTGCAAACAGAGATTCTGACGCGCAATTCACCTGAAATGGTTGTTTATGGCGTAAGCCAACAAGAGGCTACCCGCTTTGGCATTCCCTGTGGCGGCACCTTGAGATTACTCATTGAACCAAAGCCTGATCTGGCGGTTTTAGAACAACTCCTGCGCAATATCTCATCTCAGCAAATTACCCTACGTAGTGTTGATCTTTTATCTGGTAAATCCACATTAAAAGATGGAGATCGAAACGACGTTTTCTTTTGCGATGAGACGATTATGCGCACTACTTATGGGCCGCGCTGGCGCATGGTGCTGATTGGTGCAGGTCAACTATCGTTGTATACCGCAGACTTTGCTTTAGCCTCCGACTTTGAAGTCATTGTGATTGACCCGCGTGAGGAGTATGCCGAGGGTATTACACGAAATGACATCACTTTTATCAAAGGCATGCCAGACGATGTCTTGCTTGAGTTGGGTATTGATGCCCATACTGCCGTGATTGCCCTCACACACGATCCCAAACTCGATGATATGGCCCTCATGGAGGCTCTCAAGTCTGCTGCTTTTTATGTTGGCGCTTTGGGAAGCAAAGTGAACACCCAAAAACGCAAAGAACGTCTCTTGGAATTTGATGTCAGTAAAGACCAAGTGGAAAAATTGCATGGTCCTGTGGGGCTTTATATTGGCGCATTAACCCCACCAGAAATTGCGGTATCTATCATGGCTGAGGTGATTGCCGTCAAGTACTGCGTCGCTTCTTCAGAATAAAGCGCTCAGTAAAAACCCAGTAGCGTGAACTGACCGGGTTTTTTTATTCATGCAGGTAAAGAAAAGAATTAATTTGCTTTGAGCTTTCCATCCTTCAGACGAGGCTCAACAAAGTGACCTTTACGAGCACGATTTCCCGCAAAAGACTTCAAGGTTTTAGCATCCAAAGAGAGCTCAGTTGGTTTTCCTGCGCGACCCGCGCCAGAGTATGTGGCGCCATCAGGACCAACAACGATTGCTGAAGCCAACTTTTCTGCACCATCCAAGCCCATCAAGATCACGCCCTTACCTCCTGTTGGCAAGCGCTTTAACTCGTCTAGTGGGAAGACTAACAACTTAGAGCCTTCAGATAGGCAGGCAACCTGCTTCATGCCAACCTTTACCTTAGCTGCCCCTAAAGGCGCATCGCCACCAGGGAACTTGGGATCGATACCAACAAAGGATTTGCCCGCCTTGTTGCGCGTTGTCATATCTGCGACATTGGCCAAAAATCCATTACCCGATCTTGTTGAAATCAAGACAAGATCATCGGGGTGACCGGCGTAATACGCTACCATTTGGGATCCAGGCGCTAAATTAACAAAACTCGTTAACGGTGAGCCGTCGCCACGAGCGCCTGGCAACTCACTCACAGGCACGGTATAAACACGACCATCACTACCAAATCCTTGCATGACATCAACTGTGCGGCATTCAAAGATGGCATACATGGCATCACCGGCTTTAAAGCCAAACTGGGTGGCGTCGTGCTCATGACCTTGACGAACGCGTACCCAACCCTTTTGGGAAACAATCACCGTAACAGGTTCGTCAATCACCTTAGTTTCTGCAACAGCGCGCTTATCTTCCTGAATCAAGGTGCGACGATCATCACCGTAATCCTTCATGTCAGATTCAATTTCTTTGATGATGCGTTTACGCAAAACCGTATCGTTCTGGAGCAAGCCCTCTAATTCTTCGCGTTCGGCTTTTAACTCTTTTAGCTCTTGCTCAATCTTGATGCCTTCAAGACGGGCTAACTGACGCAAACGAATATCTAAAATATCTTCAGCTTGACGATCGCTCAGCTTGAACTCTTTGATCAGATCTGCTTTAGGCTCATCACTATTGCGAATGATCTTAATAACCTTATCAATATTTAGAAGAACGGTTAAGCGCCCTTCTAGAATATGCATGCGATCTTTAACCTTGCCAAGACGATGTTGGGTGCGTCGAGTGACAGTGGCAACTCGGAACGCAATCCACTCAGAAATAATTTCTTTTAAACCTTTTTGACGTGGTCGACCATCATTACCGATCATCACCAAATTCATTGGCGCATTGGACTCTAGTGAGGTATGCGCTAGCAATAAATTAACAAACTCATTAACATCAATGTTCTTGCTCTTAGGCTCAAAAACCAAGCGTACGGCAGCATCCTTGCTAGATTCATCGCGCACACCATCCAACACATTCAAAATTGTGGATTTGAGATTATTTTGCTCAGGCGTTAAGGACTTCTTACCTATCCTCACTTTTGGATTGGTGAGCTCTTCAATCTCTTGAAGAACACGCTGCGATGAAGTGGCTGGCGGCAATTCATTGACGACAATCTGCCATTGGCCGCGAGCGAGTTCTTCGACCGACCAACGCGCGCGAACTTTGAGGCTACCGCGACCAACACCGTAAATCTGTGCAATCTCTGTTGGGGTCGAAATAATTTGACCACCACCTGGAAAGTCTGGACCAGGAATAATATCCAACAACTCCGTTGTGGACATCTTTGGGGATTTCATCAAAGCAATCGCTGCCGCTGCAACTTCACGCAAGTTGTGTGATGGGATTTCGGTGGCCATACCAACAGCAATACCGGAGGCGCCGTTGAGTAATACAAACGGTAAGCGGGCTGGCAATAACTTAGGCTCTTGGAATGAACCATCATAGTTAGCTGTGAAATCAACCGTACCTTCGTCAATCTCGCTCAGTAGTAAGTTGGCAATTTTGGTTAAGCGCGCCTCTGTGTAACGCATCGCTGCTGCACCATCACCATCGCGTGAACCAAAGTTACCTTGACCATCGATCAGGGGATATCTCAATGAAAAACTCTGAGCCAGACGAACTAATGCGTCATATGCCGATTGGTCGCCATGTGGGTGGAACTTACCAAGAACATCACCCACTACACGGGCACTCTTTACGGGTTTTGCATCCGCACGCAGACCCATCTCGCTCATGGAGAACAAAATGCGTCGCTGCACAGGCTTTTGGCCATCCGCAACATCCGGTAAGGCTCGACCTTTCACAACGCTGATCGCGTAATCCAGATAAGCGCGCTCGGCATAAACAGCCAGCGTCAAACTATCTTTATCGTCTTCATTTAATTCGACAAGCTTTGGATCATGGGGATCATTGGGCCCGCCAGAAGATGTCATTTTTGTAACATCCTGCGGGACTTTCACAATATCTATCTCCTCAGCGCCTGAAAATAAATCAGCCTGATCTACATCAGATGTACCTGGTGTTTTTTTAGTAGCCATTAGATGTCTGCCTCAACTTCATTACCGCGCTCTTCCAACCAATCGCGACGTGCGCCAGACTCTGATTTACCCATCAACATGTCCATCGTCTTGATTGTTTCATCCTGGGTCCATGATCCTAAGGTGACTGGCAATAAACGTCGGGTATCAGGATTTAAGGTGGTATCCCACAATTGTTCAGCGCTCATCTCACCCAAACCTTTAAAGCGAGAAATTTGCCAAGCCGTTTCTTTCACGCCATCCTTACGAAGCTTATCTTCAATGGCAGTGAGCTCGCTTGCATCTAAGGCATAGATTTTTTGCGCAGGCTTCTTACCGCGCGCTGGTGCATCAACTCTAAACAAGGGTGGACGGGAAATATAGATGTGCCCCAAATCAATTAATTTGGGGAAATGTTTATAAAACAGGGTTAATAGGAGCACTTGAATATGCGCACCATCAACGTCCGCGTCCGACAAAATACAAACCTTGCCATAACGTAGATTGGATAAATCTGGGGTGTCATTTGCACCATGGGGATCAACGCCAATGGCTACTGCGATATCGTGGACTTCATTATTAGCAAACAGGCGATCGCGCTCTGCTTCCCAGGTATTCAGGACCTTGCCGCGCAAGGGCAGAATGGCTTGATATTCTTTGTTGCGGCCCATCTTCGCTGAACCACCAGCCGAATCACCCTCAACTAAGAAAATTTCATTCATGCCAATATCTTGGCTCTCACAATCCGTTAGCTTGCCAGGAAGGACTGCCACACCAGAAGATTTTCGCTTCTCAACCTTTTGACCAGCACGAGTTCGTGCTTGAGCTTGTTTGATCGCCAGATCAGCTAACTTACGACCGTAATCAACGTGTTCGTTGAGCCATAGCTCTAATGCTGATTTTGTATAACCAGAAACAAGGCGCACGGCATCACGTGAGTTCAAGCGCTCTTTAATCTGACCTTGGAACTGTGGATCCAATACTTTTGCAGACAAAATAAATGATGCGCGCGCAAATACGTCCTCAGGCATTAACTTCACACCTTTAGGTTGTAGCGCATGCATTTCAATAAATCCTTTAACCGCATTAAAGAGGCCTTCACGCAAACCGCTCTCATGCGTACCGCCCGCAGGTGTTGGAATGAGGTTGACGTAACTCTCGCGCACTGGAGCACCATCTTCAGTCCAAGCAATCACCCAGGCTGCGCCTTCTCCTTCAGCGAATGAGTCATCATCACCATTACCAGTCGCATATTGCTCGCCTTCGAATGGGGGAATCACTTCAGCACCATGACCAGCTTGAGCAATGGCTTCATTTAAGTAACCACGTAAACCTTGGGCGTACTGCCAAGTTTGACTGTCGCCAGATTTTTCTTGGATCAAGGTGACTTTGACACCTGGAAGCAACACTGCTTTAGATCTCAATAAGCGAATTAAATCAGGCATCGGAATAGCTGAGCTATCAAAGTATTTACCGTCAGGCCAGGCGCGAACCCTCGTACCGTGCGATTTGTCGTCTTTTCCGGAGGCTCTGGTTTTGAGTTTTTCAATGACCTTGCCATCTGCGAAAGTCAGAGTAGATACTTGGCCTTCACGCCAAACCGTCACTTCTAAGCGCTTTGATAAGGCATTCGTAACGGATACGCCAACACCATGCAAGCCGCCAGAAAAGGCATAAGCGCCACCACTACCCTTTTCAAACTTACCGCCTGCATGCAATTGGGTAAACACAATCTCCACTACCGGTAACTTCTCTGTCGGATGCATTCCCACTGGAATACCACGACCATCGTCCTCAACGCTCACACTGCTATCAGCATGCAAAGTAACGGTAATGTGCTTACCAAAGCCGCCAAGGGCTTCGTCAGAGGCGTTATCCAAGACTTCTTGGATAACGTGAAGGGGATTATCGGTGCGGGTGTACATTCCAGGCCGCTGACGGACTGGTTCCAATCCTTTTAGGACCTGGATTGACGATTCACTGTATTCAGAAGTTTTACGGGTAGCCATGCGCGCAAATTGTAGTCATGTCTGAGGCAAAGACGGAACTTTTCCGGAATTACTCATTATTCATGCCAAAATTAGACCATGGGAGCCTTAAGTCATATACGTGTTTTAGATCTAAGCCGGGTGCTAGCTGGCCCTTGGTGTGCGCAAAACCTCGCTGACCTAGGAGCCGACGTCATCAAGGTGGAACGGCCAGGAACTGGGGATGACACCAGACACTGGGGACCTCCCTTTGCCAAGGATATCCAAGGCAAAGATACTGAAGAAACAGCCTATTTCATCTCAATTAACCGCAATAAGCAGTCCATTACGGTCGATATTAGCCAGCCAGAAGGTCAAGAAATCATCCTAAAGTTGGCTGCAGAATCAGATGTTGTCATTGAAAACTACAAAGTTGACCAGCTCAAAAAGTATGGTTTGGACTACGAAAGCCTTAAAAAGGTCAAATCTGACCTGATTTACTGCTCCATTACCGGATTTGGTCAAACTGGTCCGTATGCCCATCGCCCGGGCTACGACTTCATCGTCCAAGGTATGGGTGGCTTTATGAGCGTTACTGGTGAGGAGCACGACTTTCCTGGAGCAAGCCCACAAAAAGCCGGTGTAGCTATTGCCGATATCTTTACCGGAATGTATGCCAGCACAGCCATTTTGGCTGCTGTGGTGCACCGCGATCGTACTGGCGAAGGTCAATACATCGATATGGCACTCCTAGATACTCAGATTGCAGTCATGGCGAACGTTGCCAGCGCCTATCTTTGCTCAGATGAAATCCCGCTACGCTGGGGTAATGCTTCGCCGACCATTGTTCCTTACCAAACACTGCCAACAGCTGATGGCTGGATCATTATTGCAGCAGGGAATAACGGTCAATTTAGACACTTCGTATCCGCGGGTGGGGAAGCCCATCTTGCAGACAACCCGCTTTACTGTGAAAACCCATTACGCGTTCAGCATCGCAAGCAATTGGTTCCTTTGCTAGAAGACATGACACGCAAGAAAACCAAAGCGGAATGGATCGCCTTACTCGAAGTAGTAGGCGTCCCCTGTGGCCCTATTAACAATTTCAAGGAAGTCTTTGAGAACGAGCAAGTTAAAGCGCGTGAGATTGAACTCAATGTACCCCACCCCACTACAGGCCAGATGAAGCTAGTTGCCAGTCCAATGCGACTTTCCAAAACACCGGTAGAAGTACGGATGCCACCGCCAACGCTGGGGCAACACACTGATGCTATCCTACGCGATCGCCTCAA
>CAIMOW010000110.1 GCA_903843235.1 uncultured beta proteobacterium
GGAATGCCATTTGGAACAGGCACATTAAATTGGCGCAGAAGTTCTTTGCCTTGGTACTCATGAATTTTCATAATTACTCCAGAAACGGTATCTTTTTAGCAAGCGATGAGGATAAATAAAACCGATTTGACCTGAATCTCAGATTTACCCTTTATGTGCTAAACCTAGCTTTTTTGTATAAATGAGATCGGTTTTACCGACTATGTAAGTCTAGCATGCTGCAACGCGGCAATTACGCTTTACTAATCCGTACTTGCCCTAGTCAAAGCGCCCACCGAGGACTTTTGACACCACCTCAGAGGTAAATCCCTTGGAGGCCAGGAACCGATATTGCCTTGCTCGCTCTTTTTGCTCCTGGGCCAATACCCCGAACTTTTTCAGCCAAAGATCTTTGGCCCGCTGATATTCAGTCTCCCGTAACCCCTGGATTAACTCAGCCGTCTTATCCCCATCAACCCCCGCTCTTTGCAGTTCATCTTGTATCTTGCGCGCTCCATATCGCTCACTTCTGCGCCGTACCAGCGCCTCAGCAAAGCGCTCATCTGATAGCCAGCCTCTGGCCTCAAAGTCATCTAAAACTTCTTGGATTTGCAAGGTCAATGGCTTGCTAGAGACTAGTGACTCTTGCTCATTCTGCTTTAGGGTGAACTTGGCGTATCTTGCGGCAGATTCTTCTAACTTAGTAGCCAGTCCTTTACGACTGTATTCACGCAAAGATAAAAGGCGCAAAGCCCGAGCTTTAAGACTCGGGCTTTGTTTGGCGCTTTCCTTAATGTTGTTATCTAGCTCTGACATCGAACTATTCGACTTCCTCTTCTGCGCTCAGAACATCACTCACTACAGCTGACCCGGCTTTCACGCCTAACTTCGCACGAATTTTTGCTTCAATATCTTGAGCGATTGCTGGATTCTCTTTTAAGAACTCACGCACATTATCTTTACCTTGACCAATGCGGTCGCCGTTGTAGCTATACCAAGATCCAGATTTCTCAACGAGATCAGCTTCAACGCCCATATCGATGATTTCACCTTCTCTTGAAATACCAGCGCCATACATGATGTCAAAGATCGCTTCGCGGAATGGTGGGGAAACTTTGTTCTTCACAACCTTGACGCGGGTCTCGTTACCAACAATCTCATCGCCCTTCTTGATGCTGCCAATGCGGCGAATATCTAAACGCATAGATGCGTAGAACTTGAGTGCGTTACCGCCAGTCGTGGTTTCTGGTGATCCAAACATCACACCAATCTTCATGCGAATCTGGTTAATGAAAATCACGGTTGTGTTGGTACGCTTAATAGCACCAGTCAACTTACGCAAGGCTTGACTCATCAGGCGCGCTTGCAAGCCTGGCAATGAATCACCCATGTCACCTTCAATCTCTGCTCTTGGTACCAATGCGGCTACTGAGTCAATCACGATTAAATCGATCGAACCTGATCGCACCAATGCATCCGCGATTTCTAATGCTTGCTCGCCAGTATCTGGCTGAGAGATCAAAAGATTATTGACATCCACACCCAAACGAGATGCGTACTGAACATCTAATGCATGCTCTGCGTCAATAAATGCACAGGTACCGCCTAGCTTTTGCATTTCTGCTATGGCATGCAAGGTCAAGGTCGTTTTACCGGATGACTCTGGACCGTAAATCTCAATGACACGGCCACGCGCTATACCGCCAACTCCCAAAGCTATATCCAAGCCCAGAGACCCACTAGAGACTACCTGAACGTCTTGATTAATTTCAGCATCGCCCAATCTCATGATTGAGCCCTTGCCAAATTGCTTCTCAATTTGCGCCAAGGCTGCTGTTAATGCTTTTTGCTTGTCTCCGCTCATTCCCTCAAATTCTGAGGAAGCTGATTTTCTTTTATCATCCAAGGCCATTTTTTGTTTCCTTTTCGCTATATATTGGGCTTTTTTCCGAATTTTCTTCTACTGTCTAACAACTTAGAAGTTACTGTATATAAAAACAGTACTCTTTGCAAGTAACTTTTTTGAAGAAATTACGGATTTTTGACTAAACCTTGCTCCAAGGGCGTTCTATCCCAATAAAAGAACAATGGTATTGCCGCGCCCCAGATGACTCCAATGATGATGAATCCCATTATTTGACCGCCAGGGCCCCAGGATCCTGCACCCATGCGTATCCCGGCTTCATAAGACATTGGGCCGCAAATAGCCCCTAGGACTGCTCCAAGAATTGGCCTGCCCCGGAGCCAGGAAAGCGATCCATTAATGGTGCTGGCAACTAGGGCCCACAGAACCCACATCCACAAAGGGGAGACAAACGGGCTTGGCCACTCATCTTTAAAGTCTAATAAACCTAAATGCATAACAAGTGTGTCAGCGCTCACTCCATATATAACCGCCTTAATCAATAGGCTTATTTCTATATTGGGTATGGGTGATCGCCATATGTGAAAGGCAATATAAGCCAAGGTCCCCGCAACGGCCCACAGTACCTTTTGGTTGGCAGCGCCCCATACACAGGCAAACCAGCCAAGCTGAAAAAGGACAAAGTTCCAAAATTTAGCCATATTCAATACTCAGGGGCCTAAGAAAAAGGCCACTGCCGCTTGGCAATGGCCTTTTGATTTGGTGGCGATTCAGGGATTCGAACCCCGGACCTGTGGATTATGATTCCATCGCTCTAACCAACTGAGCTAAATCGCCGAACGTATGATTGTATCAAAA
>CAIMOW010000111.1 GCA_903843235.1 uncultured beta proteobacterium
GACCAACTTTGCGTGTTGGATTCTTAGTTTGATAATCTGTTAATTCAGAGGTAATCTGCGTCAGCCATTCGTCTAATAACTCTGGTGGTCGCGCGTTTAAAGCAGGAAAAGATCCAACTATTCCAGCTTTACATTGGGCTAGCACTAATTCTGGGTAGCTGACTGTAAACATTGGTGCAGAAATGATCGGCAAACGCAGATTCTGCAAGACAGATGGAGTATGTGATGGGTTCATAAGTCTCTTAACTGTCGGCGGAGCACTTTCCCAACATTCGTTTTAGGAAGATCGTCTATAAAATGGATGATTTTAGGGCGCTTATAGTTTGTAAATTCTGTTTTGCAATAGGCTGCAACATCTTCTTCAGTCAGATTGGGGTCACTCCTGACAATGAAGATTTTTACGGCCTCGCCGGTATCTTCATTGGGAACGCCAATGGCAGCGCACTCCAATACCCCAGGCATCAAAGCGATAATTTCTTCTAACTCATTTGGATAAACGTTAAAGCCTGAAACCAAAATCATGTCTTTTTTACGATCAACAATTTTGGTATAGCCATCTTCATTCATGATGCCAATATCACCGGATTTAAAATAACCATCTGGCGTCATCACATTTTTTGTATCTTCTGGCTTATTCCAATAACCCGCCATCACTTGTGGGCCACGGATACAAATCTCACCAGGAGTGCCGAAGGGAACTTCAATACCGGCATCATCCAATATGAGCACTTCAGTCCCTGGAACAGGTAAACCAATCGTGCCAGTGAATGCAGAAATCAAGGGTGTATTGACACAAGCCACTGGTGCTGTCTCAGATAAACCATACCCTTCAGCGATCGGTACACCGGTAATTTTTTGCCACTGATCTGCCACCCCTTTTTGCATGGCCATGCCACCACCAATGGTGACTAATAAATTGGGTAAGACTCCCTTTTTGAATTCAGGCCGATGAATTAAAGCATTGAACAAGGTGTTTACACCAGGGAAGATATGAATATTCGGATGGGTATCCAATAATTTGAGGAAGCCATCAATATCACGAGGGTTTGGCACCAACACAAGTAAGCCGCCTTTACGCATGCCAAAGAGCGCGCATGCTGTCAGTGCGAAGATGTGATACATCGGCAAAGCACATAAAAAAACCAATTGCCCTTCTCGTCGATTGCGCATGCCCGGCTCTAACCATAATTCCGTCTGAAACACGTTAGAGAGGATATTTCGATGAAGCAGAATGGCACCCTTAGCAACACCCGTTGTGCCACCTGTGTACTGCAAGAAAGCAATATCATCTAGCGAGGTATTGGGTTTTAAGAAATGACTGCTAGCGCCCTTTTTCAATACCGTCTTAAAAGAATCATGAGAAAGGCTCCAAGCTGGAACTGCCTTCTTCACTTTGCGTACTACAAGGTTAACAATTGCCCCCTTCAAACCAATCAATTCACCAAGACTAGTAACGATGGTTTTTTTCAAAGGAACGTCTGTGGCAATCTGCTGATACACATGCGCAAAGTTTTCCAAAATGATTAAGACTGAAGCGCCACTATCTTTTAACTGGTATTCCAGCTCCCTAGCGGTATAGAGGGGGTTGACATTAACGACTACATATCCAGCACGCAAGATGCCGAGCATCGTAATCTGAAATTGGACTACATTGGGCAGCATGATGGCTACACGAGCGCCAGGCTCTAGGCCAAGAGTTTGTAGATACGATGCAAAATTCTTAGAGAGATGATCCAACTCACGATAGGTAAAGAATTTACCCATGTATTCGCAAGCATTACGACTGGGAAAGCGAGCAAAAGATTCCTCAAACATTTCCACTAAAGATGAATAAGCGGAAATATCGACCTCGTGAGGAACGCCCTCAGGGTAATTCTTCAACCAAGGCTTGCTGGGATTTAACATAGGCGAGAAATACAGCTCTTATTTAATAGTTCAAATACAAAAACTAACAAGGAAAGAAAAAGCCCTCAAAGAGAGGGCTTTTCATCAAGCAATCACAGCATTAGAACCGATAGCCTACGCCGACGAGGATGTCAGTACCAGTACCTTTAGCAGACATGCCACTGAGTACAGCGCCACTTGAGGAGGTAATGGTTGCAACACCTTTATTGCCATACGCTGCGTAATTCACTTCGCCAAAAGCGTATATGGACCCGGTCAATATCTGCTTATAACCCAAGCCTAATGTCCAACCAGTTAGGTTAGTTGTGGTGTAAGGAATAGAGGGAGCTGATAAACCAATGGTAGCCCCAGTGTAGCCAAGCTTCGCATAAGCCAACTTATCCTTATCAATCACATATCCTGGAGTCAACACGATACTGAAAAGATTCTTCACGTTATAGGTTGCGGTAGTTGAAGAACTGAAGGCACCGTAGGGTGCGGCGACTGTTGAGTTCAATACCCCTGTTGCCGAAGAACTTGCTCCAGGATAGTAAGTAGCCCCAAGACCCAAAATATAACTTTGGTTGATGCCGAAGTTATAGCCTAAGGCTAAATTGGCGAGGCCAGTATTCACATTGTTCACGCTCGATGCAGAAGTTGTAATGTTAGCTGCGGAATACGGAGCAGGAGCCACGGCTTTTCCATTACTAATCGATGGTGTAAAGATGCCAAAACCTACGCCGATCTGCCCATAAGCACCCTCCCAAGCATTCGTCTTTGATGACTGGGCCATTGCTGATCCTGCAGCAATACTAGTCAATGCTAAGACCAGTGCGCTCATTTTGAATTGTTTCATGTCTCTTCCCTTTAATTATTAATAAATATTTATCAATCTATAAACCACTATGGCAACTCTATAGATATTTCTGGAAATTTATACCTCGGGTTTTCCCCAAAAAAATGTTGTGCCGCACCAATTTTTATTCCCCCTACTTACTTAATTTTTCCTGAACCCCCTTTGAAGCGTGCGTGTTGGGCTTATTTTCTTTTTTTACTGTCATTTACTTTAAATTATTTTGTTGTAATATAAACGAACGATCGTATTATTTTTACAACAAACTGAACGCAAGAGCAAATCCATGTTGATGCAAAGGACAAATCAGAAGGAATTCATTGAACCTAAAAAGGGTTCTGTTACCAAATCCCTGATTCTTAAGACAGCTCTCGAGATCGCTAGTAAATCGGGGCTTGAAGGTCTCACTATCGGTAATATTGCAGAGACCGTGAATATGAGCAAAAGTGGTGTGTTTGCACATTTTGGCTCTAGAGAAGAATTACAAGTTGAAGTTGTTCGCGCCTACTACCGTGGCTTTGAAGGGCTTGTATTCGTACCCGCTCTCTCAAAACCCAAAGGGCTACCGCGCCTTAAACAAATGATTAGCGCATGGCTCAAAATCAGCGTTGGTGGCGATACATCTAGTTGCTTTTTCATTGCTGGCGCAGCAGAATACGATGACCGCCCTGGCATCGTTCGTGATGAACTGGTACGTAGCGTCAAAGACTGGCGTGCCGCCATCCTCAGGGCTATTCAAGAATCTGTCGCTGCCGGACATTTAAAGAAGTCTATCAATGCAGAAGCTTTGCTGTTTCAGCTTTACAGCACTGTACTAGGCGTGCATCACGATTCACGCTTTTTAAGAAACCCCAAAAGTCTTACGATTGCAAATAAGTTAATCAAAGAGATCTTTGCAAACAAATAAAACCTAACTACCTTTTTTTCGAGAAACTCTATGCCCCAATACAATCCTCCCTTGCGCGATATACAGTTTGTTATTCACGAACTGCTCAATGCCGATAAAACATTTGCCACCTTGCCAGCCTTTAAGGGTGTTGATAAAGACACCATCAATCAGATCATGGAAGAGTCTGGGAAATTCGCAAGCGAGATTGCCTTTCCCCTCAATCAAGTGGGCGATAAAGAAGGTTGTACTCGCCATGAAAATGGATCAGTAACCACCCCCGCTGGCTTTAAAGGGGTCTACCAACAATATGTAGAAAGCGGCTGGCCGTCCCTGTCATGTGATCCGCAATTTGGGGGTCAAGGTCTACCCCAACTACTGAATAGCGTTCTTTATGAAATGCTGAATTCTGCAAATCAGTCTTGGGCAATGTATCCAGGCTTATCTCATGGCGCATATGAATGCTTGCATGCCCACGGGACAGATGATCAGAAGAAAATTTATCTTGAGAAGTTGGTATCTGGTCATTGGACTGGCACGATGTGTCTCACTGAACCTCAATGTGGCACTGACTTAGGTATTTTAAAGACTAAGGCAGAACCGTTAGCAGATGGAAGCTATTCCATCACGGGTACGAAGATCTTTATCTCCAGCGGCGAACATGACCTTACTGACAATATTATTCACTTAGTCTTAGCGCGACTCCCAGACTCACCCAAGGGAACCAAAGGCATTTCATTATTTGTCGTTCCAAAGTTTTTGATCAATGCAGATGGTAGTTTGGGCGCCAATAACAAAGTGTCCTGCGGTTCACTAGAGCATAAGATGGGTATCCATGGCAATGCAACCTGTGTCATGAACTTTGATGGTGCCATTGGTACGCTTGTGGGAGAGCCTCATAAGGGACTGAATGCAATGTTTGTGATGATGAATGCCGCACGCTTGGGTGTTGGCATGCAAGGCCTTGGCTTAACCGAGGTCGCGTATCAGAACTCTGCTGCTTACGCCAAAGAGCGCCTGCAAATGCGCAGCCTCACTGGCGTCAAAGCACCTGAAAAAGCAGCTGATCCCATCATTGTTCATCCAGATGTACGGAGAATGCTGCTGACACAAAGGGCCTATGCCGAAGGTGGTCGAGCATTTGCTTATTGGGTTGCCTTGATGATTGACACAGAACTGAATCATCCAGATGAGCGTGTTCGTAAAGACACTGCGGATATGGTCACCCTACTCACCCCCATCATTAAAGCATTTCTCACAGATAACGCTTTTACCGCTACCAATGAAGGCTTACAAGTTTTTGGTGGTCATGGCTACATTGCCGAATGGGGCATGGAGCAATATGTTCGGGATGCACGCATCAATATGATTTATGAAGGTACCAATACGATTCAATCTCTCGATCTTTTGGGACGCAAAGTACTCGGTGATATGGGTGCAAAACTACGCAAGTTCGGCAAACTCGTTGAAACCTTCATTGAAGAAGAAGGCGTTCGCAAAGAAATGCAAGAGTTTATTGACCCATTAGCTGACATCGCTACCAAGGTTGAGAAACTGACCAAGGAGATTGGGATGAAAGCAATGATGAACCACGAAGAAGTGGGCGCTGCGGCCGTGCCTTATCTTCGCACCGTAGGGCATTTGGTCTATGCGTATCTGTTTGCCCGCATGGCAAAAATTGCTTTCGCCAATAAATCGAGTAGCGATCCTTTTTATCAGGCCAAACTGGCAACCGCCCGCTTCTACTTTGACAAACTCCTTCCTGAAACTGCCACCCTGATTCGCCAAGCACGCGCTGGCTCGAAATCATTAATGGCAATGCCTGCTGAACTCTTCTGAAAGACTTGATATGACTGAAAATAACATCGTTAAAAAAGTAGCCATTTTGGGTGCTGGCGTTATGGGCGCTCAAATTGCTGCTCAGTGTATTAACGTTGGCCTGCCGGTGGTTTTATTTGATCTGCCTAGTCAATCTAATGATGGCAAGCCAGTCAATAAAAATGCCATTGCGCTCAAGGCGATTGAGAATCTCAAGAAACTCAAGCCAGCACCACTCGGCCTATCTGGAGATGCCAGCCTAATCCAAGCTGCGAACTACGAAGACAACTTGGACCTGCTCGCGCAGTGCGATCTCATCATTGAGGCAATCGCTGAACGTCTAGATTGGAAGCATGCCCTTTATGAAAAAGTAGCGCCCCATATTCCGGCTCATGCCATCTTTGCCACCAACACCTCTGGCTTGCCAATTGGCGAGTTAGCTAAAGGATTTTCTGGTGCACTCAAGAAACGTTTTTGCGGAGTCCATTTCTTTAACCCGCCAAGGTACATGCATCTGCTAGAACTCATCCCAGCAAGCGACACAGATCCAGCGGTCTTGGATGCCCTTGAAACCTTCATGATCTCCACCATGGGTAAAGGCGTTGTCCGGGCAAAAGATACGCCCAACTTTATTGGTAATCGTGTGGGGGTTTTCTCGATTCTTGCTGTCTTTGCAGAAGCTCAGAAATATGGTCTTGGTTTTGATGAGGTGGATGCGATTACTGGCAGTAAATTGGGGCGTGCCAAATCTGCCACCTTTAGAACCAGCGATGTCGTTGGCTTGGATACGATGGCGCACGTCATCAACACCATGGAACTCGCCTTACAGGGCGACTCCTTTTCGACATTATTCAAAACACCGGATGTTCTTGCCAAGTTAATTGCTAAAGGCGCCTTAGGTCAAAAAACCAAAGCCGGTTTTTATCGGAAAGACGGCAAAACAGTGCTGGTTTTAGATGCTGCTACTGGAGAATACAAACCCTCCACCGCCACTATCGAACCCATCATTGAGCGCATTCTGAAAAAGCCGATTGCTGAACGCCTTGAACTTCTCAGAAGCACCGATGATCCACAGGCGCAATTCTTGTGGGCCATTTATCGGGACATCTTCCACTATTGCGCGATTCATTTAGGCAGTATTGCGGATTCTGCTCGTGAAATTGATTTTGCAATGCGTTGGGGTTATGGCTGGGATAAGGGTCCGTTTGAAGACTGGCAAGCCGCTGGCCTTACACAAGTGGCTAACTGGATCAAAGAGGATATTGATCAAGGCAAAACATTAAGCAAGGAAGCTTTGCCAGCATGGATCTTTAATGGCCCTGTCGCTGATCAGCAGGCGTTTCACACACCCGAAGGCTCTTGGTCTGCTTTAGCCAATCAATACATTCCTCGATCTTCCCTGCCGGTTTACGAAAAACAAGTCTTCAGAGCGCCTTTATTGGGTGATGGTTCGCCTGACCCAAGAACTGCTGGCACCACTATCTTTGAGAATCCAGATCTGCGTGCTTGGGTAGACGCGCGTCAGCCAGAGGTCTTGATTGCTTCGTTTAAATCTAAGATGAATACCTTTAGTCCCGATGTATTAAATGGGCTTCAAAAGGCCGTTGAGATCGCTGAAGAACATTATTCTGGTTTGGTTATTTGGCAACCTACTTCCTTAAAGCTAGGCACGCCTGGTGGTCCATTCTCAGCGGGTGCCAATTTAGAAGCCGCTCTGCCGATGGTCATGAAGAGTGGCCCTGCTGGAGTTGAGCCCTTTGTTAAGCTCTTCCAAGACACGATGATGAGGGTCAAGTACTCTCAAGTACCAATTGTCGCTGCAGTATCAGGAATTGCTTTAGGAGGCGGCTGCGAATTAGTCCTTCAATCAGCACGCAGAGTTGCGGCGATGGAAAGCTACATCGGATTGGTTGAGGTGGGGGTTGGATTGCTACCTGCTGGAGGCGGCCTCAAAGAAGCAGCCATTCGAGCAGCTCAAGGTGTGAATCTGGCTGGCAATACAAACTACCTCGATTTCACCAAAGCCTCTTTTGAAAATGCTGCCATGGCAAAAGTATCTTCATCTGCTCAAGAAGCGATGAAGATGGCCTACCTGCAAAAAGGCGACATCATTGTGGCTAACGTATATGAATTGCTTGCGCTGGCACAAAACCAAGTGAAAGCAATGCGTTATTCAGGATATAGACCCCCTATTCCAACACTGATTCCAGTAGGCGGCCGTTCTGTTGCTTCGACTGTGATGGCTCAAGTGGTCAATATGCGTGATGGGGGATTCATCTCTGAACATGATGCCCATATCGCTCAAAAAATTATTGAAATCATTACTGGCGGCAATGTTGATGCAGGCACCCTTGTCACTGAAGAGTGGCTCCTAAAACTCGAGCGCCAAGCTTTTGTGGAGTTAATTGGCCACCCCAAAACAATGGAACGAATTATGGGTATTTTGCAAAACGGCAAACCCGTTAGAAACTAAGCACTCAAACTCAATACGAGAACATATTTATTATGAAAAATATTCAAGACGCATACATTGTTGCTGCCACTCGAAGTGCTGTTGGTAAATCAGGTAGAGGTTCTTTACGCAACACTAGACCAGATGATTTATTGGGTAACGCGCTAAAACATATACTGTCTCAAGTGCCAACTCTTGACCCTGCCGCAATTGAAGACGCTATCATCGGCTGCGCTATGCCAGAAGCACAGCAAGGCTACAACATTGCTCGTATTGGCTTACTGTTAGGTGGCCTTCCGAATACTGTTGGTGGCGTTACTATCAACCGCTTTTGCTCCTCTGGATTAAATGCTATCGCGATGGCCGCTGACCGCATCAGACTTGGAGAGGCTGACATCATGATTGCTGGTGGTATCGAATCGATGAGTATGGTTCCCATGGGGGGCAACTCGCCATCCCTGTCTCCAGAAGTATTTGTTGGCGATGAAAATATTGGCATAGCCTATGGAATGGGCTTAACTGCTGAGAAAGTAGCCCAGCAATGGAAGGTAAACCGTGAAGATCAAGATGCTTTCGCTCTCGGCTCCCATCAAAAAGCAATTGCCGCTC
The DNA here is from genome assembly GCA_903843235.1 of uncultured beta proteobacterium. Classification (GTDB taxonomy): domain Bacteria; phylum Pseudomonadota; class Gammaproteobacteria; order Burkholderiales; family Burkholderiaceae; genus Polynucleobacter. Next base: position 8,503 of record CAIMOW010000111.1, read on the forward strand.
AAGCAGCCGGTGAATTTAATGCTGAAATCTTCCCTGTAAAAGTAGCCAATCGCTCAATGAACTTAGATCAAGGTCAAGTCGATCTCAAATGGAGTGATTTTGCAAAAGATGAAGGTCCGCGCATTGACACTTCTCTGGAGAGTTTAGCTAGACTCAAATCACCCTTCGCTGCTAGAGGCAGTGTTACCGCAGGCAATAGCTCGCAAACATCGGATGGAGTAGGCGCCCTGATCCTTGCGAGTGAAAAAGCGATTAAAACTTTTGGCCTTACCCCGCTTGCGCGCTTTGTGAGTTTTGCAATTAAGGGTGTTCCCCCTGAGATTATGGGTATAGGCCCCAAAGAGGCTATCCCTGCAGCTCTGAAGTTGGCAGGACTCACTCAGCAAGATATCGATTGGTTTGAGTTAAATGAAGCCTTTGCTGCTCAGTCACTAGCAGTGATGCGCGACTTGCAACTAGATCCCAGTAAAGTAAATCCGCTCGGAAGCGCCATTGCATTAGGACATCCCTTGGGCGCTACAGGAGCTATCCGTGCAGCAACTGCAATACACGCACTGCAAAGACGAAATCTGAAACACGCAATGGTGACCATGTGCGTTGGCACAGGTATGGGCGCTGCTGGAATTTTTGAACGTTGTTAAAACGATTTGGAGACTCAATCATGATAAAAAAACAATTCGCCATATTCTCAGTCTGTTTGGTTGGTATGGTCTACGGCAATGCTTATGCTCAAAGTGCGGATCCCGCCATTGGCGTCTGGAAAACCATTGATGACAAAACCAATCAACCAGCCTCTTTAATCAAGATTGAACAGGTTAATGGCGTTTTGGAAGGAACCATTATTAAGACCTTTCCAAGACCGAATGAAACGCCTTTGGTTTACTGCAATCTATGCAAAGATGATCGCAAAGATAAACCTCTTGTTGGGATGAAAATCATGACCGACTTGAAACAAGATGAAGCGGGTTCTTGGTCAGGTGGAAAAATCCTAGATCCTAAAGAAGGTGAGATCTACAAGGTCAAAATTGTGACTGAAGATGGGAAAAAGATGGATGTCCGCGGCTATATTGGAATTCCCCTCTTAGGCAGAACCCAAGTTTGGTACAAGGCTGAGCAGTAGGCTGGTCTAACTTCGAATATCAGTCAAGCCAGCTTAGTCTAGATCTTTAAATTTTGGAACACGTTTTTCCATAAAGGCACTTAAAGCCTCTTTAGCTGCTGGTCCTTTTAGCCTTTCCATAAATAAGCTCGCTTCAGCATCTATTTGCTCGAGTATTTCTGATTTCAATCTACCACTTTTTAATAGTGCTTTGGTCTGTAATAGTGATCCAAAAGACATTGCTGTCAGCACCTTTGCCCGCTCCTCTGCATATTGAAGTGCCGATGACTCCAAAATCACTTTATTAACAAAGCCAAGTTTTTGTGCCTCCTGTGCTGACACAGGCTCGCCAAAAAATAGTATTTCTGAGGAGCGTTGATGGCCGATAAGACGAGGCATCAGCAAAGTGATAGCACCTTCTGGAACAAGGCCTAATGCAATAAATGGAAAAATAAATCTCGCATCCTTTTGGGCGTAAACCAAATCACAATGAAATAACAGAGTAGAACCTATGCCAACAGCGAAACCATCAACAGCAGCAATCAGTGGCTTTTTTAGCTCAGCAAGCGTTCTTAATAAAGTGATAGGCGGAGCATCTTCAAGCGTAATCGGTGAATTGATAAAGTCTTGAATATCATTACCGGCTGAAAATATATTACCCGCCCCGGAAAGCAAGATGACTTTAACTGCAGGATCTAAGTCCCCAGCAATAAGGACCTCTCTTAAAGTTCGATACATCGCACCAGTAAATGAATTTTTTTTCTCAGGGCGATCAAATACTATTTTAAGTACTCCTGCTTGCTGTTCATGTTTAATCATGCAATCAATGACCTTCAGTTTTTATTGATGAGTGCGGATCATATCAACCGCCTTTTCGGCAATGGACATGATAGGGGCGTTTGTATTGCCACCAATGAGTGTGGGCATGATCGAGCCATCGACAACTCGCAAGCCCTCAATGCCATGAACTTTAAGCTTAGAATCCACCACTGACATTAAGTCATTACCCATCTTGCAAGTGCCTACTGGGTGATAGACAGTATCAGCCCTATTGCGGATGATCTGCCGAATATCCTCATCAGTATGTACATGCGGCGTAAAGATATCTTTGTCCCTAATATTGGCTAAAGTCGGGGCATCCATCAGCCTTTTAGTCAGCTTAAAGCCTTTAACCAGGGTCTCCAAGTCATCATCTTCCGTTAAAAAACCAGGATCAATGAGTGGCGCCTCACGCATGCTGTCACTGGCCAATGTGAGTTGCCCACGACTCTTTGGGCGCAGTACACATACATGACATGAGTAACCATGAGCCATATGTAATTTGCGCGCGTGATCTTCAACCAAACTCACCACAAAATGCAATTGCACATCTGGCGCATTCAAGTTAGGGTCTGTTTTGAGAAAGCCCCCTGCTTCTGCAAAGTTGGTAGCGATCATACCTTGGCGCGAGCGGATGTATTTAATGATCTCGCCAGTTAGCCTGACTGTTCCCCCTAGAGAAATGCCAATCAGATCTAGGCTTTTTGCAGAATAGCCAAAAATAAAGTCCGGATGGTCTTGTAGATTTTGACCTACACCTGGTAGATCATGAACAATAGGGATTCCCAATTGCTTTAACTGCTCGGCTGGTCCAATACCTGAAACCATCAGCAATTGCGGTGAGTGAAAAGCACCAGCGCACAAGATCACTTCTTTATTGGCTCGAATGACATGCTGCTCACCTGCCTGGGTGTAACTCACCCCAATAGCGCGACGGCCATCAAAGAGAATGCACTCAACCTGCACTCCAGTTTGAACATGAAGATTGTGACGCTTGCCCATATAGGGGAGCAGGTAGCCACGAGCAGCACTCCAACGCTCGCCGTTCTTGTGTGTGACTTGATACACACCTAAGCCTTCCTGATTTTCGCCATTAAAGTCATGATTAATAGGAAAGCCTGCTTCTTTTGCAGCATTGACGTAAAGCTCTTGAAAAGGATTATGTGATTGCAAGTTTGAAACGTGCAATGGCCCATCATTGCCGTGATAGCCACCTTGAAATGCAGCGTTATTTTCACTTTTCTTAAAATAAGGAAGCAAGTCATCGTATGACCATCCATCATTACCAAGGGCTGCCCAGTGGTCATAATCGACTCTATGCCCTCGGGTATAGATCATCGCATTGATTGCAGAAGAGCCGCCCAAACATTTACCCCTAGGCTGATAGCCTCGACGTCCATTTAAACCAGGCTGCGGCACTGTTTCAAAAGCATAATTATTAATTGAAGTTGGCAACATCGCTACGGCAGCTGCAGGTATATTCACCAACCAACTATCGCCCTTGCCTCCCGCTTCTAGTAATGCAACTGTGGTGTTCGCATCTTCGCTCAAGCGACCAGCCATGACGCTGCCAGCAGATCCGCCCCCGATAACGACATAGTCAAATGTATTGCTAGTCATAATCACCCCTTTATGCTTAGTTAAGCCAGCGCCTATAAATTTTTTCACGGGCTGATGGTTGTATATTCATTTTGCTCAAGTCGCCTGCGTAATGCTTGACTACGCGATGATCCATCAAGGCAAACCATAGAGGCGGACAGTAAGCAACAGTAATCATGGATGCATAACCTCCTGGCAGTTGTGGTGCCTCCTCAAAGTGTCGCAAGGCTTGATAGCGTCGCGTAGGATGCGCGTGATGATCTGAATGTCTTTGCAGGTGATAGAGCACAATGTTTCCCACGATATGATTGCTATTCCATGAGTGTTCCGGAGCACAGCGCACATATTGACCATTTTCATCCTTCTGACGCAAAAGTCCGTAGTGCTCGACATAGTTGACCACTTCTAGCATTGAAGCAGCGTAGATGCCTTGCACTACCAAGAAGATTAAGACAGGCCATCCAAGCCAAATGGTTAAGAGGGCATAAAAAAGAATACTGAGGGCCCAAGCTTGGAGGTTTTCATTATGTACACTCCAAACGCCTTTACCGTGTCTTTGTAGGCGCTCACGCTCAAGACCCCAGGCAGAAAGCAGACTATAGAAAACGGTACGTGGCAAAAATACCCAAAAGCCCTCACCCATTCGCGCGCTTGCTGGGTCTTTCGGTGTAGCGACTCTTTTATGGTGACCACGATTGTGTTCTACAAAGAAATGACCATACATCGATGGAGCCAGCGCAATTTTTGCAAGCCAGCGATCTAGAACTTCTTGTTTATGCCCAAGCTCATGCGCTGTGGCAATGCCGATACCATTAATTGAGCCAACCGAAAAAACCAAAGCAATATAGGCATACCACTCTAAGGGCTGCGTTGTTGCTAACCAAGCACCATATACCGTACCAGTAATTTGAAATGGCACATAAGCCCATACCAATACACGATAAAAAAAGTCTTGATCAAGCTGGGCAACGGCCGATTCTGGTGGATTACTAAAATCTTCACCGAAAGTGAGATCTAGCAAAGGAATGATCAAATGAATAAAGATCGGGGCGAAAAGAAGATAGAGCCACTGATCGGTCCAAGCATAAGCAATCAACGATGCAGTAAACGCCGCCGGGATAGCCGGACTAAATAGCCAGAGCCAGCGCTTGTCACTCCAATGATGATTGCTTGATAAGGATGCAACGCTCATTTGCCCCCCGCGAAAACTGATCTATAAAGAATATAGGATAGCTTGTTTATCCATCCTAGATAGAAGTCCTAATACACGTTGATTAATGCCCTCCACCACCTGACCCAAAAGGTGGTTTAGCTAACCAGATGAGCGGTATCAGCGCCAGCAAGATAAAAGCAGCAAAAAGCATTAACTGGTTGGTTGATAGCATGTAAGCCTGAGAGCTAACCAGGTTCTCTATTAATGCATTCTTTTGGATCTCAGTCATTCCTAGCTGGATCGCTTGATCTGAAAACTGTTGATAGGCCGGATTGGCTAATTCGACATTACTCACCAGATTTTCATGCTGACGAATGGCGTTGTCTTGCCATAGCGTTGTAGCAACCGCTGTTCCAACACTAGCGCCTAGATTTCTTAAGAAGTTAGAAATGCCATTACCTGAAGCAATTTGATTGCCTTTTAACTGCGATACCGATATAGCTGACATGGGAATGAAAAATCCTGCGATACCAGCACCCATAATTACACGGGCTAACATCAAGGTTTTTTCATCCACTCCCGTCGTAAATTCTGAGGCCATCCAACACCCAATTGCCATAGTAATAAAGCCAATTGTGGCAATGATGCGAGCATCAACTCGTTGAATATTCGCCCCAAATAATGGGCCACAAATTAAAGCTAGCGCACCTGTGATCGCCATTACCTTGCCCGCATTAAATGCGGTGTAACCCAATTGGGTCTGCAGCCATAATGGACCAATCACAATGTAGATATAAAAGGCAAACGAACCAAGCCCCAAACACATCGCTGACATACGAAAATTCACCAGCTTGAATAAACGCAGGTCAACTATCGGATGTTCCTCACCGAGTTCCCACAAAACAAAAGCAATCCAAGATACAAAAGAGACTATGGCTAAAGTAGTAATAAATGGTGACGATAACCAGTCAAGCTCGCTGCCTTTATCCAAAGCAATTTGCATCGATGAGACTGCTGCAACTAATAATCCGACACCTATTAAATCAATTTTTTCTTTGGATGGCTCTGGCTTAGGGGCACCAAATAATGAATACACGAGATAGGCAACCAGAATGCCAAAAGGAAGGTTGATATAAAAGGCCCACCGCCAGACCAAATTGTCTGTTAACCATCCACCGATGAGAGGGCCAAGAACTGGAGCAACCACTGTTGTGGTTGCCCAAATACCTAAAGCCATGCCCTGCTTAGCCGCAGGAAATGACTTCATCAATAAGGCTTGAGATAAGGGGATCATTGAGGCCCCCACTACACCTTGCAATATTCGCGCAATTACTAAAAACTGAAAGGATGGTGCCAAACCACACAGCATTGAAGCTAGGGTGAATAAAATCGTGGCGAATAAGAATTGACGAACTTCACCAATTCGCTTAGAAAGAAATCCTGTTAAAGGCAGAAAGATTGCCTCACTAACAGCATAGGAAGTAATCACCCAAGTACCTTGGGTGGGACTCACAGCAAAGTCACCCGCAATCGTAGGCAAAGCTACGTTAGCAATTGACATATCCAATACATTCATAAAGGAACCCAATGCCAAAGCTAAGGTTCCTAGTACTAGCTTGTAGCCTTGCAAAGGCTCTAGTTGTTCACTAGCTGCCATATATTAATGACTTATGACTTGTTAGCTTGCTGCATCAACAATTGAATGTGTTTCTCAGCACTATCAAATTGCTTTTGATAGATATTTGTATCACTTATAGGCCCTGAATCCATCGACTGGAGGGGTTTTCCGTCTCTGTTACTAGTATCGACTTTAACGTTCATCGACAGACCGATATGTAGCGGAAAATCTCTTAGGTCATCTGAGTCCAAGGCAATTCGAACTGGTAAACGCTGCACTACCTTGACCCAGTTGCCAGTGGCATTTTGTGCCGGCAACAAAGCAAGGGTTGAACCAGTACCAGGAGCAAAACCGACGACCTTACCGTGGTACTCCATCTTGCTACCGTAAATATCTGACTCTAATTTCACGGATTGACCAACTCGAATATTTTTAAGCTGGTCTTCTTTGTAGTTAGCATCAACCCAAATCTCGTCATTAGCAACCATCAAGGCCAAGGGAGTTCCTGGTGCAACGCGTTGGCCTACTTGGGCATAGCGTTTTGCCAAAGTAGCGCTAGCAGGACTTTGAACATCAGCACGCAATACATTAATGTAGGCTTGTCGAGCATTCGCTAAGGCCTTAAGCATCGCTAAATGCGCATGCTCTAACTCTTCCCTAGAAACTGCTGCATCGCCTTGCAACGCTTTGCGTTTTTCATAATCAGCGCGAGCGTTGAGTAAGTCAATATCTGCTTTTTCTGAAGCAATCTTCACCTCAGTGGGGTCGATCCTAAATAGTGTTTGACCCTCTTTTACAGCTTGAGTCTCAGAGATATTCACAGCAGCGATCGCACCTTCAATCTGGGATACCACTTGAATCTGAGATCCAGCAACATACGCATCGTCAGTAGATTCTGAATGACGACTGAAGATAAACCAATAGATCAGACCAAGAACGCACACACAGATCAAGCCGACGAAAAAGATCTTAAAGGCTTTTGGCCGATCAAATGAATTGTTTTCCGCTGTAGTTTTCATATATATTCTTTTTTTCAATGCTTATTGAGCTTGAGCCTGAGTTTGCTTTAAGGATTTAAGGTAAGAACCACCCAAGGCTTGGACCAATACCACATTTGCTGTTAACCATTTCGCTTTGGCATCCGCAAAATTTTGGCCCTGCAAAAGATATCCCTGCTCGGTCGTCAGTACAGATTCTTTTGAGGAAATGCCAACCTCACTTCTATTGCGACTAATTTCAAAATTAGCCTTGGCGTTCTGATGAGCACGAGCAAAACTCTCATAATTGGCCTGAGAGCTTTGCATAGAGCCAATGCCATCAGCCACTTCCCGTAAGGCTTGCACAAGTTGCTCTTGATAGTTGGCAATGGCTTGATTTCTAGTTGCTTCTTTGCCAGTGATATTGGCATTAATTAGCCCACCATCGAAGATAGGCAGGCTGATGGCTGGGCCAATACTAAATTGTTGACTCTTACTAGCAAAGAGCTGGGATAAGCCAAAAGATTGAACGCCCACAAAACCCGCCAAATTGATATCCGGCAAGTATTCCAATTTAGCGCCCTCTAATTGCAATTTAGCGACATCAATTTGGCTCAATAAGGCCCGTAGATCTGGTCGACGCTCTAACAGATTTGCCGGAATCATTTCTGGTAAGCGCAGATCAGCAATCTTAATTGTGGGTGGCTTTAACCCCTCTCCCCATGATGGCCCTTCTTGCACCAATGCTGCCAGCTGATGCTGCATCATTTTTACGCTGAGGTTTGCTTGGCTTAAATTGACTTGAGCCGTCTCAAGATCCACTTTGCGCTGGTTCACAACTACACCGTCAACCAGTCCGGCCTTTTGCCGCTCTTGAGAAATTTGATAGAGACTCTTTTTAACTTGAACATCTCTGGCATATAAAGTTTGAGCCTGCGCCATGCGATCGTAATCAAAATAGATGCGCACAATCGTTGCGGATAAAAGCAGCTCAGAAGCCTGATGGTTTGCTCGTGCCACCAGCACTTGATTTTTAGCAGCATCGAAATATTTCTTTTGCTTGCCCCAAATATCTAAAGACCAATTGAGTGAGGCATTTACAAGGCCATACCCCGTATAGACAGGCATGCCCGGTACAAAAATATAGTTCTGAGATAGTTGTTGACGATCGACCTGTCCGCCAACACCAATTTGCGGTAAAAAAGCCGCTCGCTCTGTATCGAGCATTGCTTGGGCAGCTAGTATTCTTGCGCCCGATATATCTAGGCTAGGTGAATACCGCATTCCCAAGCTAACTAAATGGTTTAACTGAGGATCTTCAAATGCCATCCACCATTGATCTGCTATTGGGCTAGGCTGATCCGCCAATTTGGGCTCGATAACTTCCAAGGGTTTGGCTGCTTGTTCAGGAAGGCTATCCTGAGGAAAAAAAGCACATGCAGACAACAAGATGCTCAGAACAAAGATAGCGCTGGCAGTGTAGATTCTATGAATAGGATTCATCAGACACTCTCAAGCTGCAATAGGTTATTTTTTTCAACCCGAGCTAAAAAATCTTTAAATTGCTCAAATTCTTTTGTTGTAAAACCGGCCAAAGAACCATTCAATAAATCGCACCAACGAGGCGGAATCAATTTCGCCAACTTCTTACCTCCAAGGGTTAAAGATAAACGAATAACACGCCCATCTTTTTTGGATGGAATTCTTTTGATCAGACCCATGGATTCTAATTTATGGACAACTCGTAAGGTGGCCGCAGAATTCACACCCAATAACTGGGACACGGAAGTAATACTAGCGTCATCTACATAGGAAACCAAAATCAATACACTCATCTGAGCTGCCGTGATACCCAACTCTGCCAGCTTCGTATCAGCTAAGCGTTGAAAGATTGACTTATTACGCACCAGTAAATAAGCCACACTACTCTGGGGGTGGTAATTATCTGGCTTGTAAAACTCGTTAGCGGGCATGGCTGGTTTCTTAAAATTGATTGACTAGTCAACTAATTTTATCTGAGATCCCATTTTTTTACCCATTTGAATAGTATGAATTTCACCAAATTGTGGTGTTATTGGGTGTTCACCTAGGCAATCCTGCCTTGTTCTGGGCTGCCCAAAGGGATTTAGCTAACTATCCAGACAA
>CAIMOW010000112.1 GCA_903843235.1 uncultured beta proteobacterium
AGAAAGCGTCAGGGCCATTCGCAACAAGGGTATCGAAGAGGATAGATATGCAGCAGGCGTGGGCGCATACTCAAAATCAAACCCGCCAAAGGTGAGAGATATCTCTCTCATCACGCGAGAAGGAATTGATGCTGCCAATGATGGACTTCATGCAGGGGGCTTAAAAAAATACCTCGATAGCGAGACTAGAAGAAATATTGTGATTGAGGGAATGTCGGCAGAAGCGCTCAATCATTTGCTAGGGAGGGAGTTTTACTTGGGAGCGGTCAGACTCAAAGCTACTGAGCTATGTATTCCTTGTGAGCGCCCAGCAAAGCTATCTAACAAAATTCATTTTCTGATAGCCTTTGAAAACAAAGGCGGTATCAGGGCTCAAGTCTTAGAGGGTGGCGATATCAGGGTCGGAGACCCACTCAATACTGCTTTACTTGCTAAGCTTGATTAGTCTGGCTGCTTCAAGCGCAAAGTAAGTCAATACGCCATCAGCGCCGGCACGTTTGAATGCGAGCAAGGATTCCATCATGACGGCATCGTGATCTAACCAGCCATTTTGTGCTGCAGCCTTGAGCATGGCATATTCACCGCTCACTTGATATGCGTAAGTAGGATATTCAAAAGTATCTTTAACTCTGCGCACAATATCTAAATAAGGCATGCCTGGTTTTACCATGACCATATCTGCCCCCTCGCTGATATCAAGTGCAACCTCATGAATGGCTTCATCACTATTGGCCGAATCCATTTGGTATGTTTTTTTATCAGCCTTACCTAAATTTTTTGCAGAGCCAACGGCGTCACGGAAGGGACCGTAAAAAGCAGATGCGTATTTAGCCGAGTAGGCCATGATGCGCGTTTGAATTAAATTCTTTTGTTCAAGTGCTTCACGAATTTTTCCAATGCGGCCGTCCATCATGTCTGAGGGGGCAACAATGTCTACGCCTGCTTGTGCTTGCGCGACCGCCTGCTGAACCAGTATGGCCGTAGTTTCGTCATTGAGGATGCGACCTTCAGAATCTAAAACACCATCTTGGCCATGACTGGTATAGGGATCTAAGGCAACATCGGTCATGATGCCAAGAGTAGGAAAACGCTTTTTGAGTTCGTTAACTGCCTTAGGAATTAATCCATTTGGATTAAAAGCTTCCTTACCATCTGGTGTTTTTAAAGCGGAATCAATCACGGGGAACAAAGCCAGAACAGGGATGCCCAATGTCACGCACTCTTGTGCCACTAAGAAGAGTAAATCTAAAGACACACGATTTACCCCTGGCATCGATGCAACGGCTTGAGATTGATTGCTGCCTTCAAGCAAAAATACTGGATAGATGAGGTCGTTAGCGCTCACACTGTTTTCTTGCATTAGACGACGCGACCAATCATCGCGTCGCATGCGACGTGGGCGATGTACTGGGAAGTGTAATAAAGAGTTAGCTTGTGGTTTCATCTTCTTTAGTCTCTGCTTCAAATAACCATTTAATCACTAAATTATCTGCTTCTTCAAGCCCAATGCGCTTGGTGCTGGAGAACAATTGTGCCGTAAGTTGCTTAGAGTCACCCACGCCACCTGGGAGTACGGGATCGTATTGTTGCAATTGTTTTGTTACCGCTTCAAGGGTGTGCTTGCACTCGGTCTTATTGAGCTTGTCGCATTTGCTTAGCAGAACATGAATCGGTTTACCGGTTGGCACAAACCATTGAATCATTTGTTCGTCTAGATCAGTAATGCCACGACGGGCATCCACAATGAGCACCATCCCAACCAATTGCTCTCGCACTTGTAAGTAATCACTGAGAAGGGCATTCCAGTGGTATTTGGTTTCGCGATTGACCGCTGCGTAGCCATAACCAGGTAAATCCACTAAATAAGCCAAAAGATCATCTTTTGCGAAAAGGCCAAAATAATTGATATGTTGCGTGCGACCAGGCGTTTTACTAGAAAAAGCCAATCTTTTTTGGTTACAAAGGACATTAATAGCGCTAGATTTGCCCGCATTTGAGCGGCCAGCAAAGGCTACCTCACGCAACGGGGTGCTGGGTAGACAATGGGTGTCATTGACTGTAGTTGCAAAACGGGCTTGAAAGAGTTTAGACATGTCCTGAAGCTATTGTAAAATCACGCAAAATCATGAAATATCTCATGGTGTTGGGTAAAAGGTTGTAAATGTAGGGCCCAAACACTTTTAGGAATTTTTGCCAAGGTAAACATAA
>CAIMOW010000113.1 GCA_903843235.1 uncultured beta proteobacterium
AAAGGTTGCGGGCATTAGGCAGATAGCCAAACCGATAACAGGCCAACTTAAAATTAATCCCGTTACTAGCATGAGGGTTAAGCGCAAAAAGGTGAGCATAAAAATAGCAAAGGCCATTGTGGCTCGTAATGCCTTTGGATCGCTGATGCGCAGACCGAGGTAAGAAACATAAATGGGGCCACCAGTAGCAAATAATGCAGTGAATGTTCCCCCTATAAATCCAAAGGGAGCAGCCCACCATTTATTAATCGGATCGCGTGCCTCATTATTCCTTTGCCAAAGGACACGTAGCCCATTAGCGGCTGCGAAACAACCCAAGGTTAATAACAATGGCTCACTTGGCGCCTTAATAAGCAAGACTATGCCCAACACCATACCAATCAAGCTGAATGGAAAAAGCCACTTTAACTCTTTAAAGTTCGCGTCCGCAGAGGACTTTCTGCCCACATACAGGGATGCACAGATGTCGATAATGACCATCATAGGAACAACTACTTTTAGTGGATACATCTGTACTAGCAAGGGGACGGCAACAATGGATGAGCCAAATCCAGAGATACCAAAAATAAAGTAGCCACTAAAAACAATCAGCGTCGCCAGCGCAAATTGAAATGGCTCAATTAAATCAAAAATAGTTAACTCTCAACTAGAATTGTTTCACCTGGCTTAACCATAATGAAGTTGACTGGCCTATTTTCAATATGCAAATTCTGATTCAGCATATATACCGCCGTAAAATAAGAACCTTCCAATGAACCTGGCTCAGGAAAATCATCCCGATAATGAGCCCCCCTTGAATTTTCTCTGGCAATGGCAGCCTCTGTGACGGCTTGGCTAACCAGAATTAAGTTTTGGAGATTCATCCAATCTTGCCAAGTAATACTGTATTCGCGCTGTATATCACCAACACCCATTTGCTTTAATTGGGATGTTAATTGCTTTAAGGTATGACGTGCGCGCAACAAGCTCTCTTGTGTTCGCGAGATTCCAACGTCATCCCACATGCACTCCGCTAAAGTATCTCGAATGAATTCAATGTCTCCAGGAGGATTTTGTAGGGGCGCCTCGTGCTCACGAATACTTGCGATCACTTCTTCCATATTGCACTCGCGCAATTGCTGAGTACTCACCCACTGCGCCATAGCCTCACCTGCGATACCACCAAATACCGTTGAATTAGCAACACCATTGCCACCCAAGCGATTGGCGCCATGCACGCCACCCGTATCTTCGCCAGCCGCAAAAAGCCCTAGTAGGTCTGTGCTGCAATCCTTCTTAAAGACTAGACCACCCATCATGTAATGGGCGGTTGGCACAACCTCAACCAAGTCATTCGCCAAATCAAATCCGCTATCAGCACACCGTTCAACCATACCCTTGAATTGCTGACGAACACTCTCAGGACCCAAATGACTCATCTGAATATACACTCCGCCATTTGGCGTAGCGCGTCCCGCACGAATCTCAGAATTAATCGATCTTGAAACAATATCTCTAGTAGCTCGCTCATTGCGAGGATCATAGTTACCCATGAAGCGCTCGTGATTGCCGTTTAGCAAATATCCACCAGCTCCACGAAGCCCCTCTTCCAACACGGTTCCAGTCATCCGCGTCCCAGGGCCAGCCAATAAGCCAGTTGGATGAAACTGCACCATCTCCATATCACGCAAGATCAAGCCTGCACGCAAGGCCATAGCCAAACCATCACAACTCTTGTCACCTGATGGAGTGTGATACTTATACATAGTCGGTCCGCCACCA
>CAIMOW010000114.1 GCA_903843235.1 uncultured beta proteobacterium
ATAACATGGCGCCACTTTGCAAAGGCAAGGGCTCGGCAAAATGGATAGTATTTCTAGAGAGGTGTAGCTCGCTCATTCGGAGAGAAGAATGCGAAGACTAATATCAGATGCTTCGGTTGGTAGCTTCTTAAAGCCACTACGAGCAAAACGATGCCAGCGACCCAAAACAAAGCTCATCAACATAGCCGCACGAATACTAACCTCATCTTGACCGGCCTGTCCCCACGCGCTGCCTTGGGTTTGGGCAATTCGCAAGGCCTGCTTTAAAGAGGCCTCAACGCGATCTAGAACTTGAGTAATGCGCTCTTGCAAGCGATCATCTTCTTGCAACAAAGCATCTCCCAACAGCACTCGGGTCATGCCGGGATTTTTCTCAGCAAAGAAGAGCAGCATCTGCAAAATGCCACGAGCCTGCGCAAGTCCTGATTCTTCTTTTTGGTTGATTTGATTAATCAAACCAAAAACCGTCTGCTCAATAAAGGCAATCAAGCCCTCGAACATTTGGGCTTTACTAGCAAAGTGACGATAAAGAGCTGCCTCGGAAACCTGAATCTTCGCTGCCAATGCTGCGGTAGTTACGCGCTCCCCTTTAGGGTTTTGCAACATCTCCGCAAGCACTTGCAGAATTTGTAGGCGGCGCTCGCCTGGACGTGGGCGCTTGCGTGTCTTGCCGGTCTCAGCGGCGCTACTTTCAATTTCTGATGGCTCTAAAGAATCACGCATAGTTATCACTTATCCATAGCTCATCTAGAACGAATCATCGTTCCAAAAGCTTGCTCAGTCAGAATTTCCAATAATAAAGAGTGCTCAATTCGGCCATCAATAATATGCACTGAATTCACACCGCTCTTCGCAGCATCTAAGGCGGAGGAAATCTTAGGTAACATGCCGCCTGAGATAGTTCCATCAGCAAATAAATTATCAATTTCTCGAGCAGTTAAATCGGTTAAGAGCGTGCCATTTTTATCCATGACGCCTGGAATATTGGTCATCATCACCAATTTCTCAGCATGCAGAATTTCAGCCATCTTGCCAGCAACTAAATCGGCGTTGATGTTGTATGCCTGACCTTCAGCACTAAAGCCAATAGGAGAAATCACGGGAATAAAAGCATCATCTTGTAAAGCTTTTACAACCGCAGGGTTAATGGCCTCGATCTCACCGACAAAACCGATATCTAGTTTTTGTCCTGGATTTTTTTCATCAGGGATCATCATTTTTCTTGCATGAATCAAACCACCATCTTTACCAGTCAAGCCAACAGCCTGTCCGCCAAAATGATTAATCAACATGACAATATCTTGTTGCACTTCGCCACCAAGAACCCATTCGACTACTTCCATGGTTTCGTCATCGGTAACACGCATACCCTGAATAAAAGTTCCGGTCTTACCGATTTTCTTCAGGGCCTCATCAATTTGTGGGCCACCGCCATGCACTACGACTGGGTTCATACCAACCAACTTGAGCAAAATCACATCGCGTGCAAAACTTTCTTTGAGGCGCTCTTCTACCATGGCATTACCGCCGTACTTAATCACAATGGTCTTGCCGTGATACTGACGGATATAAGGCAAAGCCTCAGCCAAAATTTCTGCCTTTAATAAAGGAGGAATATCAGCAAGGGAAGGTAAGTGCTTAGTCATTGCAGCCGAAGTATTAAAAGGTTATTCACCAAACAACTTTTGACGGAGTTCACGACGCTCTTGTGCTTCAAGTGATAGATTGGCTGTCGGCCTTGCAATCAAGCGGGATAAGCCAATTGGCTCACCAGTCTCTTCGCACCAACCATAATCAGCAGACTCAATCCGCGCCAAAGCCTGCTCTACTTTTTTAAGCAACTTGCGCTCACGATCGCGAGTACGTAATTCAAGTGCATGCTCCTCTTCAATCGTTGCACGATCTGCTGGATCCGGAACCAAAATATTTTCGCGAAGATGCTCAGTGGTCTCTGACGCATTCTTCAAGATGTCATCTTTGAGGGTCAATAATTTTTGACGGAAAAAATCTAACTGGGCTGCATTCATATAGTCCTTGTCAGCCATTTTGAGCAGCTCAGCTTCAGTTGAAGGCGTATCCTTTGGAGCTTTGCTACTTGCAGCCTTAGTCACTTTTGGAGCTGCTACAGTTTTTGTTGCTGTTTTTACCGTCATCTCATTCTTTCCATGGATTTGAAGCATTATTGCCTCATTCTGCCAAAGTTTTACGACCTTTTATCAATATTGACCGTGGCGGCGGATTGTACCCGAACCAGCCTAAGCCAAACATCCCTCGAGCCCAGCCAATAGGGTGTCCTTAGGCAAGTCAATGCCAATAAACACTATGCGGGTTTGCTTGGGTTCAGCCCCCCAAGGACCAGCCAAATCGCTGCCCATCATCTGGTGAACCCCCTGAAATACCACTTTTCGATTACTTCCCTTCACATAAAGCACGCCTTTGTAGCGCAACATCTTCTCCCCAAAGACCTCCAAAATACCGCCCAAGAAGTCTTCGAGTTTTTTGTGATCAAAGGGTTTATCACTACGAAATACAAAGGATTGGATACGGTCTGTATGCCCTGCATGGCCATGATGGTCGTGGCTGTGGTCGTGATCACGATCACTATGGTCATGGTGATCGTGGCTGTGGTCATGGCCGCAGTCGCTGTGATCATGGTCCTCTTGCTCTAAGAAGTGCGGGTCAATATCCAATTTGGCGTTCAAATTAAAGCCCTTGAGGTCCAAAACTGCCTCAAGAGGAACTACCCCCTTAGCAATGCCCTGAATAGGCGCACGGGGGTTCATATGCATTAAGCGGGTACGCAAAGCATCTACCTCGTCGGGCGTTACCAGATCAGTCTTAGTAATAAAGATTTGATCAGCAAAGCCCACCTGGCGTTGCGCTTCCTCATGCTCGGTGAGCTGCTGCTGACCATGTTTAGCATCCACCAGAGTCACTACGGCATCCAAAACATAGTGATCTGCTACATCGTCATCCATAAAGAAGGTCTGTGCAACTGGACCAGGATTGGCAACTCCGGTGGTCTCAATAATGACACGCTCAAAGCTAATTTTCTTATCCTTGCGCTGCTCCCAAAGCTCATTGAGGGCATCCACCAGATCGCCACGAATCGTGCAACAGATACAGCCATTACTCATCTGCACAATGTTTTCTTGATTGTCTTGAACCAAGATCTCGTTATCGATATTTTCTTCGCCGAACTCGTTTTCGATCACAGCAATTTTTTTGCCATGTTGCTCAGTGAGAATGTGCTTAAGCAGGGTAGTTTTGCCGCTACCCAAAAAGCCCGTGAGAATCGTTACTGGAATTAATGCCATCGTGAGTCCATTCAAAATCTAGTGGTGAATCATTCCCCATTGGAGGAAAGCTTGTATCTTACCGAGTTCCTCAAGCTTTACCAGCCTTTGCTCGAGGATGTGCTTTGTCATATGCCTGAGCAAGATGTTGGAAATCTAAGGACGTATAAATTTGGGTGCTAGCAATACTGGCATGCCCCAGCATCTCCTGCACCGCACGTAAATCCTGTGAAGATTGCAGTACGTGGCTTGCAAAGCTATGGCGCATCATATGAGGGTGTACATGGGTTGGCAAACCAGCACGCATCGCCAAGGTGCGTAAACGCGCTTGAACGGTACGAGGGGATAAGCGGGCGCCGGTGGCAGAAATAAACAACGCAGGAGATTGCTGAGCATACTCAGCGCTATCCCGCAACCGTCGCCAGACCTGCAAAGACTTCATGGCCGGTAAGCCAACGGGGACCGAGCGGCGCTTGCCGCCCTTACCCAAAACAGTGACCTCGGCCGCATCCCAATCTAGCCACCCCGCAGACTCATGTTGACGATCTTTACTTTGCAGTACATCAATGCCCAGGAGCTCCGAAAGGCGCAAGCCAGAGGAATACAGCAGATCCACAATGGCAGCATCCCGGATGGACTCAAGATCTTTCTTTTCTTCCGCCTCATGCACCACCTGATTTACCAATGCCAAGGCTTGCTCTACCGACAGTGCTTTAGGCAAAGACTTCAAACGCTTAGGCGCTTTGACATCATCTACTGGATTGGCGTTCAATTTGACGCGTGCCCTGCCCGTCTGCGCATTTCTGTGCGCATCTTTCTCAGTAATCCAGTCATACCAACCGCGCCAAGCAGAAAGACCTCTGGCAATAGTTCTAGATGACTTGCCCTTGGCATGCCATCTACCAGCCCAGCGACGCACATGAGTATTGCTGACCTTTAATAGCTCAACAGCATCATCGGCAGCAAAAAGTTGTAACTCCGTTAAATCCATCCGATACGCCTTGAGCGTATGCGGCGATAACTGACGCAATACATGAAGTTCATGCAGATATTCCTGCACAAGCGGATGTAGTTCAGTCGGCTGTAACTTCATAAGCCTGGACACGATCCAAAGCTGCAGCAGTTAATTCAGCGATTTGACGCAAATAGAAGGCACCCATATCTGCGGTAAAGCGTGATTCATCTTTACTTGCCAACAAAAGCACGGCTGGGGCTTGCTTGCTTAATCCACCCTTACCCAAGGGCAAGCCAATCGCCACCAGACTTTGCCATTCCGGGTCGATAGTCGTTTGAGTCGCCAATAAATCAACGCTGGCGGCTGCCAGCTCTTTCGCAGAGCCACACAATGGGGTATCAATCCAAGGACCAAACGCATTATTTGGCGCCAGAATTTGTGCCACATCCACTTCAAACACCTCTGCTAAGCCATTGGTAATGGCAGCCTCTACGTCTGCCTTATTGTTAGAGCGCATTAGGCGCAACAACCATGCAACTAAGCCTTGCTGTGTTTTGTCATTACGGCTTCCAAAATGAAGCATTTCACTTAGACGACGATTGAGCTCCTGATTTTGTGTGCGCAACATGGTCATTTGACGCTCTTGCAATGAGATCGCCCGATCTTCATGTGGATGTTTCAAGCGAATCTCATTTAATAGATTGGCGTAACGCTCAAAGAAGCCTGGGGTCGCTCGCAACCACTCAGCCACCAACTCTTCTTGCTCTGCTTGCTTCGGATCAATGGCGCTCATCTATTTCTTTCTCAATGTTTCATTTGCATTCTGCTTTAGCCAAGCTTTTTACGCAGTAATTCATTTACTTGGCCCGGATTGGCTTTACCTTGTGACGCTTTCATAATCTGACCAACTAGGGCATTGAAAGCTTTTTCTTTTCCAGAGCGGAACTCCTCAACAGATTTTTCATTGGCCTCCAAGACCTTATCAATCATGGCTTCGAGCTCCCCACTATCGCTAATTTGCTTCAAGCCTTTGGCATCAATAATTTGGTCAACGGCGCTGATTGCTTTACCTGATAAGGCTTCCTCCCAAAGAATTGCGAAAATATCTTTAGCAATCTTGTTAGAAATAGTGCCATCTGCAGTACGCGTTAATAGTGACGCCAAATGCTCGGCCTTTAAGGGTACGTGAGCTACAGCGATACCAGCCCTGTTCACAGAAGAAGCGAATTCGCCTGCAATCAAGTTGGCTGCTGCTTTTGCTAAAGACTTACCCACAATAGCTAGTAAGTCCTCAAATACTTTTGCGGTGTCGCGATCTTGCGTGAGTAACTGAGTGTCATATGCGCTCAGACCAAACTCGCTTTGCCATTGCTCACGCAATTGCGCTGGCAAGGCAGGCATCTTGCTACGTACGTCAGCAATCCAGGCATCGTCAATCACCACAGGCAGCAAATCGGGGTCTGGGAAATAGCGGTAATCATTTGCATCTTCTTTACTACGCATGCTACGGGTCTCTTGGCGATCAGGGTCATACAGACGAGTTTCTTGAACAACCTTACCGCCATCTTCAATCAACTCAATTTGGCGACGCACCTCATATTGAATCGCCTCTTCCAAAAAGCGGAATGAATTTAAATTCTTAATCTCGCAACGAGTACCGAACTCTACTTGACCGATAGGGCGCACTGAAACGTTGGCATCACAGCGGAAAGAGCCTTCTTGCATATTGCCATCGCAAACGCCAAGCCAAACAACCAAACTATGCAAAGCTTTTGCATAGGCCACAGCCTCAGCAGCGCTACGCATTACTGGTTCTGTAACAATTTCTAATAGCGGAGTACCGGCACGATTTAAGTCAATACCACTAGAGGCCTCCCCATGCGGGCCAGTGAAGTCCTCTTCATGAACAGATTTGCCGGCATCTTCTTCCATGTGTGCACGAGTAAGCTCAACCACTTTAACTTCATTACCCACCAAAATTTCAAGATGGCCCCCAACGACTACGGGGATTTCAAACTGGCTAATCTGATAGCCCTTAGGTAAATCAGGGTAAAAGTAATTCTTACGAGCAAAAATACTGGCCGGTGAAATCTTTGCCCCAACTGCCAAGCCAAAACGAATCGCATGTTCTACTGCTTGACGATTCAGTACCGGTAATACCCCCGGCAAAGCCAAGTCTACTGGACATGCCTGGGTGTTTGGTTCAGCACCAAAACGTATGCTTGCGCCGCTAAAAATCTTGGACTGCGTTTGTAATTGCGCGTGGGTCTCTAAACCGATAACGACTTCCCATTGCATCATGCCACCTCGCTTGCTTGACGTAAATGCCAATCGCTGGCTTGCTGATATTGATGCGCAACTTGCAGTAAACGCGCCTCAGAAAAATAATTGCCGATTAATTGCATGCCAATTGGAAGATTATTTGGATTAAATCCACAAGGAACGCTCATTGCTGGCAGTCCTGCCAAATTGGTCGACAAGGTGTAAATATCTTCCAAATACATTTGTACAGGATCTTTTGATTTTTCGCCTAAACGCCATGCTACATCAGGCGCTACGGGTCCAAGAATCACATCGCACCGACTAAATGCTGCCTGAAAATCTGCAGCAATAATGCGGCGAATTTTTTGCGCCTGTAAATAGTAAGCATCGTAATAGCCATGACAGAGTACATAGGTACCAATGAGGATGCGACGTTTTACCTCGGCGCCAAAACCTTCGGTGCGAGACTTCTGATACATATCGCCTAGATCCCGATACTCGCTGGCGCGATGTCCATATCGCACGCCATCAAAACGACTTAAGTTACTAGAGGCTTCTGCGGGTGCCAAGACGTAATACACCGGGATCGATAGCTTCGTTTTAGGAAGGCTTACTTCCACTAATTCAGCGCCTAAGTCTTGCAAAGCTTTAGCCGCGGCGTTGACCGCTTTGGCAACATCTTCTGCCAGGCCATCAGCAAAAAACTCTTTGGGTAAACCAACTCGCAAGCCTTCTAAAGGCTTCACAGGGTTGGCATTGCCTTCTTTCCAAGGCTCATTTAAATAACGGCCATAATCTTCGCCCGAATCTGCCAAGGAGGTGGAATCACGAGGATCATGCGAAGACATCGCCGAGAGCAGTAACGCACAATCTTCAGCGGTCTTGCCCAGAGGGCCAGCCTGATCTAAGGAAGAGGCATAAGCAATCATGCCGTACCGAGAAACGCGTCCATAACTTGGCTTAATGCCGGTCAGACCACAAAAAGCTGCTGGCTGACGTATCGATCCGCCAGTATCTGTTCCAGTTGCAATCGGGGCTAAACCTGCTGCTACTGCAGCAGCAGAACCACCGGATGATCCGCCTGCAACATACTCAGAATTCCAGGGATTTAAAACGGGTCCATAGGCAGAATTTTCATTGGAAGAGCCCATGGCGAACTCATCCATATTGGTCTTGCCTAAGCAAACCATGCCAGCACCATTTGGATTGTCTGCACTAGGAATACCCAAATTAGCAACGACGGTTGCATCAAAAGGACTGAGGTAACCCTCCAAGATTTTGGAGGCTGCGGTTGACTTCCAGCCACGGGTTACAAATACATCTTTGTGGGCCACGGGGATGCCGGTCAACTTACCTGATTTTCCTGAAGAAATCAGATCATCTGCTAAAGAAGCTTGCTCTAAACTTAAGTGAGCATTCACATCAAGATAGGCATTCCACTGTTTTCCAGACTCAATACGATCTAAAAAGTACTTCGTAAGTTCTGTACTAGAGACCTCTTTTGCAGCCAGGGCTTTCGCCATTAAGGCGATGGGGGTGTTGTGCCAACTCATTCAATCACTCGCGGAACTAAGAAATAACCATCCTGTTGAGCTGGGGCAGATTGCATGTTTTCAGCACGGTGGTCTGATTCAGTCACCCTATCAACTCTCAAAGGCTGCGCCAAGTCGCGAAGGAATAGGATGGGGTGGGCCAAGGGCTCAAGACCTGCTGTATCAACGGCTTGCATCTCTTCGACCAAAGCAAAAATAGCCTGTAATTGAGGCAAAACTGCCTCGGCTTCTGCCTGGTTTAACTCAAGCCTGGAAAGGTGCGCAATGCGCTGGACATCATCAAGTTTCATGGGGCGCTA
>CAIMOW010000115.1 GCA_903843235.1 uncultured beta proteobacterium
CGACCCAAAATAGACGGTTGCCAGACAGCAAAAAACTGCTTAGGCGGGATAGATCGAGTAAACGTTGTCGCTTTTCTTGTCTACGTGGCAACCGCTTGGGCCAATAATTTAGATAGTTTGTCGTAATGCTTTAACGCCTGCTTGGTTGGGACTAGTATTTTTCTTCTGCCATCGCTTGCATCTGTCATCGGCTTGATATAGCCAGATGCCACTAGATTTTTTACTCGTCCGTGTAAGGTAGCTTGCGAGCCAATATGGCTAAGCACCAATAAGTCCCCCACCAAAATCTCGTGATCTTGCGAGAAAGCTAGTATGACCTGGTCCAGTAAGCGCTCTTCAATCGCATCCAACTTTTTACCTATACCCAGATCATCTACTGCATTGACTAAATTGAGAAAGGTGATATACGAAGAATTTTGTTTCTTAATCATTTAAGTTAAATCAACCGATAAAAGATAGGCGATACCAAGAAGAGTGAGAATCATTACGCCCAATAGGGACCGACGATAGCGCTTTATTAATCTATTCAAGTGCGCACTCACACTATTAAACTGCTTAAGACAAAAAAGGCAATAATTTAAAGGTGCCAGCAAAGGCTATTGCTTTTCACAAAAAGGGCACCTGTTGCCTTCAAAATCCATAGCGCCACTCAGGGTTGTACTGTATTGCAACTCTAAGGCGGTAGACTTAGCAAGACACTAAGACAGCTCAAAAGTCCGTTGATTAAATTCTACATAAAATTTAACATTAATTAAACGAATTTATCTCAACATGGACCGCCTTATATGAAATGGCTCCTTTTCGGCATGCCACGCCTATTTAATATAGCTATTAACTCAGACTGATATCAGGTGGAGTGCACTTCGCTCTATTTAGACCCGTTCGCAGAGACAGGCCCATAAGGGACAATCACCAGAAAAAAACTGCCAAAAGGCAGCTAGCGAACAGAGAATACTAGGCGACTTTGACGCTCATCTTTGGTTCAATACCTTGGTGTCCTTGCTCTTTTTGGACGAATGCCTTAGTTTACTCAAGGCATGCTCCATAGCAATGACCAGCACTATTAAAAATAGGCCAAACAAAACTGCATAGCTTGTTGCCGAATTAAACCACTCCATGATGTTCCTTACCTCCTATTTGCGCTCTGATTCACAGCCGTGTAAGACTGCTACAGTTACCATTGATATTGAGGGAATATACCTATAAATATTACAATTGAATGACTATTTGGTTCGGTTATTGAGGTTCTGCATCGCCCAAAGACGGGCATTAGAATGAGTGGTGTTCGGTTTTTAAATGGGATTTATTTTATTTTTTATAATCTCAAGTGCAAACTTCATAAACTACATGAATCAAATGAGCGATTTTGAAAAGTACTTTACGCATGAAACCAAGCAAGAGCGTGGCCACGCTCGCGTGGAAAAGATATTAGATGCTGTTGAAAATCTAGCGGAAGAGTCACCCCATAAAAAAATAGACGCCAGATCCATTGCAAAAAAAGCATTTATCTCCATTGGCGCCATCTATCATCACTTTCCATCTATTCAAAGTATTTTTGCCAGCCTGCTAATACGGAAAGTTCAAGCAAGGCTCCGGCAACTTACCTTACTTATTGATGGCTTGGGGACTCAAGTTACTTTGGATGATTTAACTACCTTATTAATTGATCAGGGATTTAACTATTGGGGAAGTAAATCTCTAGTTGCTAAAAAAGAGGCGTTACGTTTCTTTTACAAAAATGCAAAACGACCTGAGCTCTTTTATTCCTTTGCGCAAGATTTGTATCCCCATGCGAAGGCATTTATAGACAGGAATAATACTAATACTATTCGTGATATCCCTGAGGATGAGTGGCCTTTATTGGTTAGATTGACTCAAACCGCCATCATTAGCCCTTTTGTTGAGCAGCTCCACATTGCTGGGACGGATGTCCACAAAAAAATAGTTAAAGATATTATCTTAAGACTCTATTCTAAATAATATGTTGGCCTTCTTATCTTGCCGTCCTAAACTTAAT
The DNA here is from genome assembly GCA_903843235.1 of uncultured beta proteobacterium. Classification (GTDB taxonomy): domain Bacteria; phylum Pseudomonadota; class Gammaproteobacteria; order Burkholderiales; family Burkholderiaceae; genus Polynucleobacter. Next base: position 2,018 of record CAIMOW010000115.1, read on the forward strand.
TAATCTAGTTTTTGTCTGATTTCGCTATCTGGCGCAGAGCAGACTATCGACCATGTCTGCCAGCACGAAGATATTTTTTAAATTTTTCCCAATGCCCTTAGAATCTTTTCGCCAATAGTGGGTTGACCAAAAAAACAGCTGTCTCAAATGGGGTCATGGTCGACGAGATTGCTTAGATCTTTCCTTACCTTAAAGATCGCCTTCATCAAGATGGGGCTTCAATGTCTGGCGGCGAACAACAGATGCTAGCAATTGCCAGAGCAATGATCTGCAAACCAAAAGTGATCTTATTGGACGAACCATCTAAAGGCATCATGCCAGTCCTTGTAGATGAAATGTTTGAACTCTTTTTAAAACTCAAACAGCAAGATCTGACCATTTTGCTTGTTGGACAAAACGTCCGGTAGGCGCTGAGGATTTCTGATAGGGCTTATATTTTTGATCAAGGTGAAATTGTGTTTAATGATACCGCTCAGAATCTTTTGGAAAATGACGAGATTCTGAAAAAAATATTGCGCTAGTTAAATCAGATGAAGCCAGTGCGCCATTTGACGCCAAAGACTATCAGGCACTAATGTAAGCAACCATGTCATAGTGAGGTAACGAAGAAGCTTGCCAAAAAACATGTAGATCAAACAAGGTGCCCATGCAAGGCGCAACCATCCAGCAGCCAAACACAAAGGATCGCCTAAGCCAGGCAACCAGGATAAAAGTAGCACCTTTGGTCCATGCTGCTCTAACCACGCTTTCACACGATCATTTTTTGGGCCCTTAAGCGACTTCAGTTTGCTATGAGCAAGTAAGCCTAGCCACCAATCAAACATTCCGCCGCAAGTATTGCCTATCGTGGCAACCAGTATCGCAATCCAATAGAGGTGCGGATTGACTGTGATGTAGCCAAATAAGATGGGTTCTGACCCAATCGGTATCAGAGTTGCAGAAACAAAGGAGCTGATAAAGACTGCTGGCAAGCCAATCGATGGCATCCCAAACCATCCAAAGAAATGCTCAAACATTTGCTCCATTAAGCGAGAACCCCGGATTTCTTAAGGATAGTAATTTGCTCTTCGGTTAAACCAGCTGATTTCATAATCTGATCAGTATGCTCTCCTAAAGTCGGAGCTCGGTGCCGGATAGCCCCAGGATTCCGCGAGAGTTTTGGAATAATTCCGGGCACTTGGACCTTGAGGCCATCAGCACTCTCCACAGTTTCGATCACACCACGCGCCTGATAATGAGGATCTTCAGCGATATCCTTGGCGGTATAGATTTTTCCAGATGGCACTTGCGCCTGAATCAATCCCTTTAGCACCTCATCTAAGCCAAGGGTAGCCGTCCATGTATTTATAGCCGCATCGATTTCTACCACGCGCTTAGCGCGTCCATCGTTTTGCGCCAGCGTCGGATCATCACCCAAATCAGACCTACCAATGAGTATCATTAAACGCTTAAAGATAGAGTCCCCATTGCCAGCAATCAGGACATACTGACCATCACTACAGCGGTAAGCATTTGACGGAGCAATACCAGGCAAAGCGCCGCCAGCAGGCTGACGAATGGTGCCAAAGACTGAGTACTCTGGTAGCAGACTCTCTGTTAAATTAAATATAGATTCATAAAGGGCCACATCAATCATTTGCCCTTCACCACTACGTGCATCACGCTCATACAAAGCAAGTAAAACGCCTAGGGCACCATGTAAGCCAGCAATCGTGTCGCCCAGCGATACCCCTGCACGCACGGGAATTTTGTTAGGATGTCCAGTGATATAACGCAGACCAGCCATAGCCTCACCAATCGCAGCAAAACCAGGTTCATCACGTTTTGGCCCATCTTGACCATAACCAGAAATCCGCAGCATAATGAGTTTAGGATTTGCTTTGTGTAATGTCTCCCAACCCAAGCCCCACTTCTCCAAAGTGCCAGGTCGAAAATTCTCAATCACAATATCCGCCTCTAGCGCTAAACGACGTGCTATATCTTGGCCTTCTTTTACACGTAAGTCTAAGCAGATTGATTGCTTGTTACGCGAGTGTGCTTGCCACCATACTGAGGTGCCCTTATGAAGCATCCGCCATTTACGTAAAGGGTCGCCTTCACCCGGGGATTCGACTTTAATAATTTCAGCCCCAAAATCAGCTAGCGTTTTAGAGGCAAAGGGGCCGGCAATCAATTGCCCCAGCTCCAAAACTTTAATTCCTGAGAGTATCTGTTTGGGCTTTACATTCATGTTCTTTTCAAACTCTTATGTTCAATTTTTTATCTTAATACGCTATTTTCACGGATTTTCAAAACTTGCTTAAACTATCGGTAATAGCACTTAATGTGCTGTAAATCATAACAATAGAGACTTCAATGAACCACCCTATTCCCAAGCCAGATCAATATCAAGATATGCGGGAGGCATTACGCGACCTGTGTGGCAGTTTTGACTCCGCTTATTGGCAAAAAGTAGATCATGAGCGTGCCTATCCTGAAGCATTTGTAGATGCTATGGCACAAGCGGGATGGTTAGCCGCCCTGATTCCTGAAGAGTACGGTGGGTCTGGACTCGGGCTTGCAGAAGCCTCGGTCATCATGGAAGAAATTAATTTCTCAGGTGGCAATGCCGGCTCTTGCCATGGTCAGATGTACAACATGGGTACTTTGCTGCGCCATGGTTCTGATATTCAAAAGCAACTGTATCTTCCAAAGATCGCTACCGGTGAATTGCGTTTGCAAACTATGGCTGTTACCGAACCCACAACGGGAACTGACACCACCAAGCTCAAAACTACGGCCGTTAAGAAGGGGGATAAATACATCATCAATGGTCAAAAAGTTTGGATCTCACGCATTCAGCATTCTGACTTGATGATCTTATTGGCGCGCACTACTCCACTTGCTGAAGTGAAGAAAAAATCTGAGGGGATGTCGATTTTCATCGTCAACTTAAAAGATGCGATCGGCAAAGGCATGGAAATTTCACCGATTGCCAATATGGTGAATCATGAGACCAATGAAGTCTTTTTCGATAACTTAGAAATTCCTGCTGAGAACCTGATCGGCCAAGAAGGTTTAGGCTTTAAATACATCTTGGATGGCCTCAATGCAGAGCGTGTGCTAATCGCAGCTGAATGCATTGGCGATGCTTATTGGTTTGTAGATCGTGCAAGACGTTATGCCAATGATCGCGTAGTGTTTGATCGCCCTATCGGCAAAAACCAAGGCATTCAATTTCCGATTGCGGATGCTTTTATTGAAACTGAAGCAGCTAATCTTATGCGCTTTAAGGCTTGTGAACTTTTTGACAATAAGCAGACTTGCGGCGCTGAAGCGAACATGGCTAAGTATCTTGCAGCCAAAGCTTCATGGGAAGCGGCAAACGTCTGCTTACAAACCCATGGCGGATTTGGTTTTGCCAATGAATATGATGTAGAGCGCAAGTTTAGAGAAACACGTTTATACCAAGTAGCTCCGATCTCAACGAACTTGATCTACTCCTATATCGCAGAACATGTTCTTGGTTTACCAAGATCGTTCTAAGAGAATCTCAGATATGACATCAAAACCAGTGCGTCCACTTGACGGCATTACCGTTGTTTCCTTAGAGCATGCCATTGCGGCCCCTTTTTGCACGCGCCAACTAGCCGATCTCGGTGCGCGAGTCATCAAGGTCGAACGTCCTGGCTTGGGTGACTTTGCCCGTGCCTATGACAAACAAGTCAATGGACTCTGCTCCCATTTTGTTTGGGTAAATCGCTCCAAAGAAAGCTTGACCCTAGACCTGAAACAGCCATCCGCATTAGCAACGCTCAAAACTTTACTAAAGACGGCTGACGTCTTAGTACAAAACTTAGCTCCAGGTGCAGCAGCCCGCATGGGCCTTACAGCTGAAGCTTTACAAAAAGAAAACCCACGACTCATTCTGTGTGATATCTCCGGATATGGTAATGACGGCCCTTACCGCGATAAAAAAGCTTATGACCTACTCATTCAAAGTGAGGCGGGATTTTTATCTGTCACAGGTACACCAGCAACACCAAGCAAAGCCGGCAACTCGATTGCTGATATTGCCGCAGGCATGTATGCCTACACCAATATTCTTGCAGCCCTTCTGCAAAGAGGTAAAACAGGCAAAGGCTCGGTCATTGATATTTCTATGTTGGAATCATTAAGTGAGTGGATGAGTTTTCCAATGTATTACGCCTTTGATGGCGCTCAGCCACCTCCCAGAAATGGTGCATCACATGCCACTATCTACCCATACGGCCCATTTAAAGCCGGTGATGGTGGGACTGTCATGCTGGGTCTGCAAAATGAACGTGAGTGGGTGCAATTCTGCGAAGTGGTTTTAGAAAATGCTGCCCTGGGCAAAGATGAGCACTTCAATCAGAACTTCAAGCGTAATGAAAATCGTGAAGAACTACTAGTAATAATTGATGCTTGTTTTAGCAAACTCACTACCGAGCAGCTAATTGCCAAATTAGAAGAAGCGCAAATTGCAAATGCGCGACTGAATGATATGGCTGGACTTTGGAAACATGATCAACTCAAAGCCCGCAATCGCTGGGTCGAAGTCGACACACCAGTAGGTCAGATCCCCGCACTGCTACCGCCTGGTCTGAACGATAGTTACGAATATCGGATGGGTGCCATTCCAGCCGTGGGCGAGCACACCAAAAAAATTCTCTCTGAAATTGGTCTAAGTCAAGAGCAAATTCAGATAATGGCTAGTAGCAAAGCAATCTAAAGTAGCGGTGAAGCGAGGTGCGCTGCATTTTCTAATAAGGTACGCCACCGCGGCTGTGTCGCCCACGCCTTCGCATCCACAAAATCAGACTGCTTCAAGTAAGAATCGACGAGCGCTTCAAGCTTAGCGCAAAAATCTTCGTTGTACACAATCAAGCTAATCTCGAAGTTCAAACGTAAACTACGCTGATCGAAATTCACAGATCCAAAGATTGCAATGCGTTTATCAATCAACATGCTCTTGGTGTGCAAAAGGCCGCCGCGAAATTCTGCAATATTGACACCTGCACTTAATAGGTCGCTATAGATGCTGCGACTACTCCAGGCCACTAAAGTAGAGTCATTGAGCTTAGGAACAATTAAAGTAACTCTTACCCCTCGATTAGCTGCGGCCATCATAGCTTGGATCAAGCCGTCATCAGGCCCGAAGTATGGGGTAGTAATGGTGAGCTCCTCACGCGCATCCATGATTGCCGAAAGTAAAACCTGATACAAAATATCATCACGATAAACGGGGCCAGAGGCAAATTCTTGAGCCAATGCTCCCCCTGCTCGAGCAGTAATTTGAGGGTCTGGATCATTGAACTTCGTGACGCTTGTAGTTGCAACGCTCCAATCAAAAAGAAAGGTGAGGTCAAATTGGGAGACCACTGGTCCCTCGATTCTCACTAGCGCATCAACCCACTCGCCCACCCCGGAATCTTGCTTAAAAGTTCGTGGATCAACCATATTCATACTGCCTGTCCACGCGACCGAGCCATCAATCACAAATATTTTTCGATGAAGGCGAATATCGGCACGACGAAACTGAAATCGACCAATTTGAATAGGCAGCGCCTCGGTGACCTGAATTCCTGCATTTCTGAAACGTGCTGGCCACTTTGATTTGAGCCAATCTTTACTACCCAAGGAATCTAATAGGACTCGACAGGCAACACCTCGTTGTGCTGCAGCTATTAATGCCTCTCCAACGCGGTCAGCATCTCCGCCCAAGGCCCAGATATAGAACTCAAGATGCAAGCTTTTCTTAGCGCCATTAATGGCATCAATAAACTTTTGCAAAATATCTAAGGAATTCGTAAATAACTCAATATGATTGCCCGCTATAGCCGGTGAGCCATTTTTGGATTCGGCTAAAAGACTTAATGCCCTACCCTCTAAAGGAAGAAGTTTACGATCACCCTGAAACCTCTCGCGCACGCCCTGAGTAATCAAAATGTAGTCTTTACTCATGCGGGCAATTTTGCGCGTTAGATTACGACCCACAGGACGTTCGCCGATCAGGATATACAAGCCAATTCCCAACAACGGAAAAGTCATCACAATTAATATCCAAGCAAAAGCAACTCCAACAGGCCTTCTTACGGAAATGATGAGCAAAATAAATAATGCGACTAGGGCGAAGTGGATAAAAAGTATCCAACCCAAATTCAGATCAAGCATGGAGTTAAATACAAAACCTAATAAATCATTCACAAGAGCTCCAGTTCTGCGGTAATGCCTAAGTGATCAGACAATTTAAGCCATTCGGACAAGATATCAACCGAATGGATTTTTAATCCTCGTACATAGATTCTATCCATTGGCAGTATGGGCTTAATACTTGGAAAAGTCTTCGCTGGTGAACCGGTCAGAACTTCAAAGACTTCGCTAAACCCTACCTCTTTCATGGGCGCACTAATACGGTTGCGCCAATCATTAAAGTCGCCCGCTACGATCGCCGGTCCGTTTGCTGCCAAATCATCTATATACCGAATGATTTCTCCCATCTGCCGCTCCCGCCCACCCTCAAACAATGCCAGATGTACACAAAAACAGTGAATGGGTTTAGTGGAACCCTCAATATAAGTCACGCTATGTAATAAGCCGCGTTTCTCGAATCGATACGCAGAAATATCATAATTGCCACCCTTATGTAGCGGAAGTTTCGACAAAATGGCGTTGCCATGATGTCCATCAGGGTACTCAACATTTTTCCCGTAATGCCAGTGATGCCAAAAATCTTCCGATAGGAAGTGGGTTAACTCATTAACAGGCCATTGACCAAACCTTCTTACTCTACCGCGGTGCTCTTGCTGTAATTCTTGCAAAAACAGCAAGTCTGGATGATGTGCTCTCATTTTTTGGCGCAATTGATAAATGGTGGATTGGCGATGTAAAGGTGATAAACCTTTATGAACATTCATCGTCATAACACTAAACCGGCCAAGTTGATTTAAAGTCATCACACTATCCCTGCGCTTGCTGGCGTCTTATGCGCGCCTGATAAATTTCACCCTCAACCAAATCCTGGCACTGCATGCACTTATTACAAATAGACGCCTGCTCCCGCAGCTCTTCTATAGAGCTAATCGAATGCGAATCTAGGTACTCACGTAAATCGAGATCCCAGACCTCATTGCAGAGGCAAATCACCTCAGCCATTGGTAAAAATTTGAATATTTAGTTGCATTAGAGCCATTTTGCCATCCCCTTGATAGAATCGAGCGCATGCTTACCGCCTTTCAAGACGCCCTCTCACTTCTGGCCCATTTAGATAGCGGCGTAGTGGGGATCGTTTTAGTGTCCCTACAGGTCAGCCTTACCGCCCTATTCTTTGGAGCCTTAATAGGACTCCCGCTGGGGGCCGTCCTTGCAACTGAAGAGTTCCAGTGCAAAAAGGGGATCATCGTCACCTTAAATACCCTCATGGGGGTCCCAACAGTGATTGTTGGTGTGGTGGTCTATCTCCTCTTGTCCCGCACGGGCCCTCTAGGATCATGGGGATGGCTCTTTACCACCAAGGGTATGATCATCGCCCAAATAATGCTGACAACCCCCTTAATTGCCGCTCTAAGCCGTCAAATACTAGAAGACTCATGGCGTATTCACAGAGATTCTTTCCTCGCCCTACACTTGCCACGCCTTTCATATCTCAAATGGCTAGTTTGGGATTGTCGCTTCTCACTGAGTATTGCCATTCTGGCTGGTTTAGCAAGAGCTATTTCTGAAGTCGGCGCAGTGATGATCGTTGGCGGAAATATTGACCGCTCGACCCGGACTATGACGACTGCCATTGCCTTGGAAACCAGCAAAGGAGATCTTCCTCTTGCTTTAGCTCTCGGGATGATTTTGCTATTTATTGTGTTGATGGCCAATCTGTTTACCTTCGCAGTTCGTCAAATTGCAGAGCGTCGTTATGGTTAATCAAGACCAACCATTAAGTAAGTTCATTGAGCTTAAGGATGTGCTCGTCAAGAGTGACGGCAGGACTATCCTCAATATCCCACATGCAGTCATACCTGCCGATCGGATTACCGCCTGTATTGGACCGAATGGCGCAGGCAAGACAACCCTACTCAAGCTACTGGCTGGGTTAATTACTCCAGACTCGGGCACTGTTACCTACTCGTTCTCTCCCGCAAAAACTGCTTTGGTTTTGCATCACACACCCATGATTAAAGCTTCAGCCCGGACCAATCTCAGCATGGTGATGGATGCAGACCCCAGCATCACTACAGGGCAAGTCAATGCGATGCTTCAGCTGACCGACTTAATTCGTCTTGCTGATAGTCCCGCTCATAAGTTATCTGCGGGAGAAAGGCAGAAGCTTTGTCTTGGCAGGGCCATTTTGCAAACACCCAATGTCGTGCTACTGGACGAACCTACGGCAAACTTGGACCCCAATACTACCGAGCAGGTCGAGCGCATGATTTGTGAATTTACCAATCAAGGCTTTGAAGTAATTTTTTCTTCTCATCAACTTGCACAAGTCCAGAGGATTGCCCAGTACATCATCTTTATTGATGAAGGTGAGATCAAAGAAAAAGGGCCCGTAGGTCCTTTCTTCTCCGACCCTCAAACACCAGCAGCTAAACGCTACCTACATCAAGAGCTATTGATTGACTAGTTACTTTGCGGCTGGCGCTGCTGCAGCTACAGGAGGAACAAATGGTGGCGGTGCTACACAAGCAGCCGGAGCTGCTGTACCGGCAACTTTAAAACGATCAGCCACTCTATTTTGAGCTTGACATAACTGATAGGCTCCAACTTTATCACCATACGCTGCTTTTGCCTTTGCTAAGATTGCAGCTTCTTGAGCCTCAGGCGTTAAGGGTGGCAGCGCTGCAAATACAACAGCACTAGCAAATGCACAGAATGTGAAAGCAATGATTTTTTTCATAGCTTGTCCTTATTTATTTATCTTGTTGTACCAAATCTCATGGTGTTCTTTGGCCCAGGCTGCATCAACTTTTCCAGACTTCATACCATCTAGCGCACCCTTCATACCAATGGATCCAATATAAATATGTCCCATTGTCATGGCGGTCATCAGCACTGCGCCAGCACTATGAACAATATTGGCCAGTTGCATTGTGCCGCGCCAATATTGAATATCCATAAATGGCACGATCATATCGAGCACAAAGCCTGAAGCAGAAATAATGAGTCCTAAGAAAGTCATACCAAACCAGAACCAAATTTTTTCACCAAAATTAAAGAATCCAGATGGAATATGCTTACCCGAAAACAGGCCGCCGAAAGATAGGATCCAAGCCATATCGCCTTCACCGAAGATATTTCGACGAACAAAAAGTAGGAAGAAGATAACAATACTTAATGTAAAAAGTGGTCCAGTAAAGTTATGGATATTTTTACAAAGCATCAAGAAAGATCCATAAGCCATGCCACCCATCAAAGGCAATGCAAAGTATTTTCCGTAGAGAATCATTAAGCCAGTAGATGCAAGAGCAATGAAGCTAAACGCCATAACCCAGTGGGTAGTCCGCTCAAGTACAGTGAAACGGTTAACCATGCGACCAGTCAGAGGCTCAGTAAGTCCAATAGGTCCTCTTAAGGTGTACATCGCAACAATACCGAAGAATGCAAGGGCCAAAAGCCAAGCACCATATACAGTAATAATTCCATTACGAATCAAGCGCCACTGCTGACCTGATCTCTGAATCAATACGCTAGCTTGCTTATCAGGAATACTCACATAATTCAATGGATCGCTATTGGCAGACTCCCAAATAGGGCCGCTCGCAGGCGCACTGTTCGCTGGTTGCGATTGAGCCTGAGCGCCATTCGGGATGGCACTTAAATTCTTGGGGATATCAATGCCACTTGGCGTTGGGAGAGGGTCCATTGGCGCACGTTCCGCCATGCAGACTCCGCCAAGGAGGCTTAGCGATACGCCAAGAGCCAGAACCCATGAGCGACTAACACTAGAGAATGATCGATTCATACAAATGTCCTTAAATATCTTTGTTATCTTTATTGTTATTTAACTGATCACTTTAAGCGTGTGTACTCAGACTGATTCTGATTGCGCTTATTAATCGCCTCCGTCCAACTTCCCTGATTACCTGGCGTCCAACCCTTTGTCATGAAGCCGTTGTCTGCCCCCATGTAAGGCGCAACGTCAGGACGCTTGGCAACCTTAGCAGCAATTTCAGGTGGCTCGGAGCAAGCAGCTAAGAGTATTCCTGCCGCTAAGCAGACTCCAAGAGTTTTGAAATTTAATTTCATGATTTAGCTCCTGGAATTTTGTCAACGGGAGTTGGTGTTGGAGCAAGTGAGCCTGAAGGACCGTATGCTGTAGACCAACCAAAAATATTGGCTCCAGCGTATTTTCCATTCGATTCACGAACCGCTACACGTTTGCTATAGATGCTTGAAATAATCTCGCTATCGCCACCAATCAAAGCCTTGGTTGAACACATCTCAGCGCACAAAGGCAACTTACCTTCCGCTAAACGGTTACGGCCATACTTCTCAAACTCCGCAACACTACCATTTGCTTCTGGGCCACCGCTACAGAAGGTACATTTATCCATCTTGCTACGCACACCGAATGCACCCTTACTTAGGAACTGAGGCGCACCAAATGGGCAGGCAAATGAGCAGTAGCCACAACCAATACAGATATCCTTGTCGTGCAAGACCACACCTTCGTCGGTACGATAAAAGCAATCAACTGGGCATACCGCCATACAAGGCGCGTCAGAGCAGTGCATACAGGCAACAGAAACTGATTTCTCTTGACCAATTACACCATCATTCACAGTTACCACGCGACGGCGGTTGACACCCCAAGGCACTTCGTTTTCATTCTTACAGGCAGTGACGCAGCCATTGCATTCAATGCAACGCTCGGTATCACAAATAAATTTCATTCTTGCCATGGTGTTCTCCTGACCTTATTTTTTAACTTAGGCAAATTTTTCGATTTGGCACATGGTGGTTTTGGTTTCTTGCATCATCGTAACCATGTCGTAACCATAAGTGGTTGCGGTGTTAACGGCCTCACCTTGAATTATTGGCGCTGCACCCTCTGGGTAGTATTTGCGCAGGTCAGTACCTTGCCACCAACCAGCAAAGTGGAATGGCACAAAGGCCGTACCTTGATCAACCCGCTCCGTTACCAAAGCACGCACTTTAATCCGCGCTCCAGTTGGCGATTTAACCCAAACGTAATCCCAGTTCTTAATGCCCCGGGCCTCAGCTGCTTTAGGATTAATCTCTACAAAGTTTTCTTGCTGCAACTCTGCCAACCATGGGTTAGAACGAGTCTCATCACCACCGCCCTCATACTCGACCAAACGACCAGAAGTCAGAATGATTGGGAACTTCTCGTATAACTTCTCATTCAAGTTCTGATCCTGAACGGTTTTGTACAAAGTTGGTAGGCGCCAGAAATTTTTCTTATCAGCTGCCGTTGGATACTTACGCATCATTGGCTCATTGGTGCTATACAAAGCCTCACGGTGAATTGGAATCGCATCTGGGAAATTCCAAACTACTGCGCGCGCCTTTGCATTACCAAATGGGTGGCAACCGTTTTTCATCACAACGCGCTGAATACCACCAGATAAGTCCGTCTTCCAGTTCTTACCTTCAGCCAGTTTCTTCTCATCATCAGTGAGTTGATCCCACCAACCAAGTTTTTTCATGAACACATGATCGAACTCAGGATATCCAGTGGTAATCGCAGAACCTTTGGAACAAGAACCGTCTTCAGCTAATAAATTCTTACCATCCTTCTCGACACCAAAGTTAGCACGGAAATTACCACCACCCTCCATCACGCTCTTACTAGTGTCATAGAGATTAGGTGAACCTGGATGCTTGATAGCCGCAGTACCGTAGCATGGCCAAGGCAATCCATAGTAATCGCCAGTAGTGTCGTAGCCCGAGACTGGATCAACGCCGCCACGGGACTTCAATGTCTTGGGATCAAATGTAGCAACCATTCTCATGTGGGCTTTGAGGCGCTCAGGAGTTTGGCCGGTGTAGCCAATCGTCCAGCATGAGCGATTAATCTCACGCAAGATATCTTCAATCTGCGGCTCTCTCCACTGCTTACCAGCGAACTTCGAGCTCAGCATCTTGTAGTTGGTGGATAGCTCTTGACCAAAACCTAAGCGGTCAGCAAATGCTTGCATAAGAACGTGGTCAGGAACAGATTCAAATAATGGGTCAATGACTTTCTCGCGCCACTGGAGCGAACGGTTGGAAGCTGTCGCAGATCCACTGGTTTCAAACTGGGTTGTCGCTGGCAACAAGTACACATTACGGTTTTTGTTAACGACATCACCTTCAGCTGGAGGCATTGCAGCCATGGCTGCTGTTGCACTTGGATATGGATCAACCACTACCAATAAGTCCAACTTATTCATCGCACGCTTCATATCGAGGCCGCGAGTTTGTGAGTTAGGAGCATGCCCCCAGAAGAACAAACCTTTGACATTAGTCTGCTGGTCAATCATGTCATTCTTCTCAAGCACAGCATCAACCCAACGAGAAACCGTTGTACCGGATTTCTCCATCATATCCGGTGCATAACGACCTTTAATCCACTCGTAGTCAACGCCCCACACTGTAGCGAAGTGCTTCCATGAGCCCGCTGCAAGACCATAGTAGCCCGGCAATGAATCTGGGTTAGGGCCTACGTCTGTGGCACCTTGCACGTTATCGTGACCACGGAAAATATTCGCACCGCCGCCAGACTTACCGATGTTGCCCAAAGCCAATTGCAAGATGCAAGAAGCTCGAACCATCGCATTGCCAATGGTGTGCTGTGTTTGTCCCATGCACCATACCAAGGTACTTGGACGATTCTGGGCCATGGTCTTAGCCACTTGATAGACCTGAGGTTCAGGTACACCACAAGCTTGCTCTACGTTCGCTGGAGTCCACTTCTCCATTACCTCTTTGCGAATCTCATCCATGCCATACACGCGGTCATTGATGTACTTTTTATCTTCCCAACCATTATTAAAGATGTGATACAAAACGCCAAAGAGGAAAGGAATATCTGTTCCAGAACGAATCCGCACATACTGGTCAGACTTGGCTGCGGTACGGGTGTAACGGGGATCAACCACAATGACTTTGCAACCATTTTCCTTAGCATGCAAAAGACTGAGCATGGATACAGGATGCGCTTCAGCAGCATTAGAGCCAATGTACAAGGCTGCCTTGGCATTCATCATGTCGTTATAGCTATTGGTCATCGCACCATAGCCCCAAGTGTTTGCAACACCCGCAACGGTTGTGGAGTGACAAATACGCGCCTGATGGTCTGTATTGTTGGTTCCAAAGAATGAAACCCACTTACGCAATAAATAAGCTTGTTCGTTATTGTGCTTCGAAGAGCCAATAAAGAATAAGGAATCAGGACTGTACTTAGTGCGAAGATCTTTCATCTGCGCAGTAATCTCTGTTAAAGCCTGGTCCCAAGAAATTCTTTCGTACTTGCCCTCCACTAACTTCATTGGATAACGTAAGCGGAAGTCGCCGTGACCATGCTCCCGCAGTGCCGCACCTTTAGCACAATGTGCGCCTAAGTTAATTGGGGAATCAAATACCGGATCTTGACGTACCCATACGCCATTCTCAACCGTGGCATCAACCGCGCAACCTACAGAGCAGTGGGTACAAATTGATCTCTTAACTTCAATCTTGCCTTTACCATCTAACATGGCCTTACTTGGCTCGGCTACTGCTTTTTGCACCAGGCTTAATTGGCTAGCAGCAATACCAGCACCTACGCCAACTCCTGAACGCTTCAAGAAAGTACGGCGATCCATCGTCGGCACAGCAGCTTTCAGTCCACGCGATAGGCTACCGATAAGGCGGGAGCTCGGGGCTGAACGACTGCTTTGAGGGGTAATGGATTTACGAGTCAGACTCATATGTTGTCCCTGGGAAAGAATTTTTTATTTATTAAAAACAATGAATGTGATAAGGCGGTACTAATTGCTTACAGCAAGGCGGTTTCGTAATACTTGCGAACATGTTCGGATAACTGGTAGCCATCATCTTTACCTTTGACGCTGCTGCCAATTTCTTGCATGACTGCTTTACCAATAGTGGTTTGTGAAGCCACTGCCGCAGCACCAATAGTAGCGCCAGCACTGATAAAAAATTTCCGTCGAGAAGGTTTGCTCTCTTCACCTAAAGCAGTGGTAGATTTTGTGCTCATGGCATGTCCCTATTTATTTATTCTTGATCACCGTCAAGTGTAATTCGAATTTAGACTTTTGATGTATTTAAATGACAAATTCAAATAGGTAATACGATGTGCTGCAACGCAATATCAAATCATGTCAAAACCCTGTCCTTCAATGGCCAGAAATTCTCTGGTGAGAGCGGCCACCGGATGGTAAAGATGCATCTCAGAAATGCCTTCTATTGCATCACACAATTCGTCATACCAAGGACGAATATGGTCATTGAAAAAAACCCTTTGGTTAATAAGGTTAGATATCTCCACATCATCACCGGCAATGAGGTAGCGCATCACTTCACACAGCGCGGAAATATGGTCCTCAGTCTCAGTCACCTCTTCAGCCGACTCTAGACCAAAAGCCTCTAGGGCGCGACGGATCTCGACTAATGGCCGCTCGTTTAAGTGACCCGCCATATAAAAAGAGCCATTGAGAACAATATTCGGGCGCCCCACACTAATAAAGTTCAAGTCAAACTCATCGTGCCAAGCTTTTGCCGAATTGGATTTGGCTGCTTCAACAACGCTATGCCAAACCTTGGATAAGGGAGCATCGTCCGCCTGGCTTTCTTGACCTTCTGGAATGGATGCAGTAATTAGATTCAGGAGCTCTTGATCTGGCGGCTGATGAAAGAGTCGAGCGAGCAAGCCATATAGGTCAGCTCTAGCAAGATCTTCTGGCAAGCCTACGTCGCCCACTTCAGTCGAGGCATTTTCTTTTGTTTGTTCACTCATGTTTCTTTTTTCACCATATCCACTACCCGACAATCACTACACATTTTGAGTCTTTCCATTGCTGCGCCAGCAAAAGCACCGTGCGCGCCCAACTTAGCCAACATCAGATCCACCATTTTCATGGTGCCGAAGGGCTTGCCGCAACTAATGCAATGGAAGGCTTGGGTCTCATTGAGATCCACTCTTTGTTTGCGCTGCTCAACAGTCAATAATCTCGGACTTAAGGTGAGCGCTTGTTCTGGACAAGTCTGCACACAAATACTGCACTGAACACATTGCTTTTCAATAAACGATAGTTTGGGTTCTTCGGGGTTATCCAATAACGCACCTTCTGGACAACTGCCAACACAAGACATACAAAGAGTACAGGCCTCTTTATTAATATTCAGTCCACCCAAGAGCGAGGACTTCGGCAATACAACACCCTCGATCGGAATAGGTGTCTTAGCCTGTTTTTGCAAATGCTCTAAAACGGCCTCAAGAGTCTCTCGCTTTTGATTGCTCAATCCAAAAGTTGCTGGAGTACACGCCGATGGCAGGGAGCCACGCTGACGCAATTTACCCATAGCGAGCGAAACCGGCGCAAGGTCATCTGCAGCGCTAGCTTGGATCAACTGAATGCGGGCATCAAATCCATAAGCTTTCAGAATGGCATTCGCTAAAGCGCTTTGAGTTTCTAATGCCTCACGATAGGCCGGATCCTCATCACCACACAAAAGCAAAATCACTTCACCAAAGCCGTAGCTTAGGGCACCTAGCCAAAGATCCAAACCAGTAGAAGCAATATGTTCAATGCCATAAGGCAAAACAAAGGAAGGTAAACCTTCAAACTGCTTAGGCCTCAAATGTGCTGAGCGACCGAGCAGATCAATGAATTGGGTACCAGCCTTGAGAGAATGCAGTAACAAACTCGGTGCAACTGTTTGCTTAGCTTTAATGCTTTCTGCGCCAAATACATTGGCTAATAATTTGATTTCTTTACCTTGGTGCTCAACGCTTGGGTAGTTGTAGCGCATTGCGCCAGACGGACAAGCAGTAGAACAGGCTCCGCAACCCATGCAAAGATTGGGGTTGACTTCAACTGTGCCCTGCCCGCTCTTAAACAAAGATGAGATAGCACCAGTAGAGCAAACATCAATGCACTCATTACAACCGACTTTGCCGTTACGCCCATGGGCGCAAACTTTATCGTTATAGGAAAAGTATTTGGGTTTTCCAAATTCGCCGATTAATTCAAGTAATTGATTGGCCACAAGTGCTTGCTCAAACGGATCCTTCCCTGGGGCAAAATATCCTTGGGGCGTCTGGCTCATGCGCATCATTGGGTCAACGCGTAAATCCATAATCAAATCAAATTCTGAATTCCGCTGACGTTCAACCCGATCAAACTGAATAGCCCCAATACTGGCGCAAGCCGTTACACAAGCATGATCTGATTTGCATTTATCCAAATCAATCTGAAATGAATCATCAATCGCATTTTCTGGACAAATATCAACACAAGCGCCACAACGCGTACACATCTCTGGATCAATCGGGTTTTGTAAATCCCAGTCGACTAAAAAATGACCAAGATAGCCATCGAGCCTGGTAATTTGGCCTGTATAGACAGGGAAATTTCTTGCAATCGGCAAAGCACTAGGCTCGGTACATAAAACTGAGACATCCAGTGAGTCACTCAATTTTTCAGCCCAAGGTAAAGCCAGTTCGCCGGGCCCAACAATTAATAATCTTCCTAAACTTTCGTAATTAACCACGGGAACTGGATCAGCCTGAGGCATATCCGCCAGAGCAAGCAGTGCGGCAATCTTAGGGCCAGATGCTTTAGCCTCTTGGGTCCAACCAGCGACTTCGCGAATATTTACAAAGCGCAATGGCGCAACCAATGGTTTTTCAGTTTGAGCGGCCAACTCATTAAATAAGGCGCCCTCTTGGGTACAAGCAACGACCAGTGAATCATCGCCGTCCAGCGCCTTCAGAAAAGATCCCACCTCTTGTCGACACAAAGAGGTATGCAGCGTGACGCCTAAGGCTTTTGCATCTAAAGACATCGTGCCGTTGCAGTTACAAACTAATTTTTGGCTCATGAATCATTTTCTTAACTATTTTTCTTGTCCGAAGGAGTGCTGTCAGAGGAAATCACCCCTAGATCAGCGCTTGAATGTGTGGATGCTAAATCAACTTGACCACAAGATAGTAAATGCTGCTCACCATCTTCAGGCGGAGCGGCGGCAAGCTGCTTTTCATCCTCCTCCGCACTGCCGTCATCCTTGCGGAAAATATTGAGCATATCTGACTGCACCATGCGCTTGAGCATTTCCAAAGGAATCGGGTCGGGCTTAGAGTAATCGTCAATATAAATATCCAAGCCATCCATCACATTGAAATGGGGATCTGAAAACATCTTTTTCAGAGCAGCTTGCTGAACGGCTGGATCCACCCCTAGCTTCATAAAAGCAGAAAAGTCGGGAGCAAAGCGATCAATCTTCTCAACGTCTTCCAAAGTGGCGGGCGCCGGAAGGTCCTCCTCCTGCGATAGGGTATTGGGCTCCGCGACTTCAGCCTGCTTGACTAAATCTACTGGTTTTTTTTCTGGCTCTACTTGCTCACCCGCTTTACGGCGTGACCAGCGATTCAAAAAGCCCCCAGCCATTATTTTTCCACTGGGCGATCAGCGCCCTTAAATGATTCAGGGCGGTGACGCTTCTTAGGCTCGGGATGGTAATGCTCATTCACATACTCTTGCAACCAAGAGGCATGCTCAACTGTCATAGGGATGTTATCTACCGATTCACCGCCATCTAATAAGCGCCCTGCCTCGTTATAACTAACGGACAGGCGGTGAGGTACAGCTATTGTCGTTTCTGATTTAGCAAAGGCTATAGATTGCTCATCAATATAGCGTTCAATATCCTCCTCTAAACGCCACATCACAAACCAGCAAGGTTGAGTGGCGGATAAATTGAGATAGTAGCCTTCAGCTTCATCCGGAAACAAATTCAGTTCGTATCCAGTAAAGAGCCAAGATTCGCCATCATCATCACGCCCCAGAAACTGCCCAGAAATCTGATTGCCATGATGTGTAGTAGTTTCAAATTGACCAAAATCAGGCAACACCTCTTGTGGCACCCATTTAAATGAAATCCATGGGTTGTCGATGTTCTGTTTACGCATCACTACCACAAAGCGCATAAATCCTCAGGTGTTCTGAACAACGATGTTGGGAAATTTGCTGCTCATATCTTTTGAGAGAGTAGCAACTCGAATTGCAACCTGTCTAGCAATATTTTTATAGATGGCACTAATCGCACCATCAGGGTCTGCCACTACGGTAGGTCGCCCTGCATCGGCCTGCTCACGAATGGAAAGGTTTAATGGCAAAGCGCCCAAGAAATCAGTCCCATACTCTTTGCACATCTTTTCGCCACCGCCAGTGCCAAAAATATGCTCTTCATGATTACATTTTGGGCAGACGTAAGTACTCATATTCTCGATAATGCCAATGATGGGCACACCAACCTTCTCAAACATCTTGAGGCCTTTGCGCGCATCTAGCAAAGCGATGTCCTGAGGGGTAGTCACAATCACAGCACCAGTAACAGGCACCTTTTGTGCAAGGGTTAACTGAATATCTCCTGTACCTGGAGGCATGTCAACAATCAGATAGTCCAAATCACGCCAACGCGTTTGACGAAGCAATTGCTCCAAAGCAGACGTGACCATTGGGCCACGCCACACCATGGGCGCATCTTCTTCGATCAAAAAACCAATAGAACTTGCTTGCAAGCCATGACCTTCCATAGGCTCAATCGTGTTTTCTTCAATCGATTCTGGTCTACCAGTAATGCCGAGCATCATCGGCTGACTTGGTCCATAGATATCGGCATCCAAAATACCCACTCGGGCGCCTTCTGCAGCCAAAGCCAATGCTAGATTGACGGCAGTAGTTGATTTACCAACACCGCCCTTCCCGCTAGCGACAGCGATAATATTTTTAACACCTGGTAACAACTTCACGCCACGCTGAACCGCATGCGAAACAATTTGACTGTTTACATTGACGCTGACATTTTTTACATCAGGCAAATTACGTAACACGTTAATAACCGATTTACGGATTGTTTCGAACTGACTTTTTGCGGGATACCCCAGGGAAATATCTAAGGAGATATCGCCACCTTCAACGCGTAAATTTTTAACAGTCTTTGCTGTTACAAAATCCACTTGAGTGTTTGGGTCAACGAGACCTTTTAACGCCGCCTGTACAACTTCAATAGTGACTGCCACTACATTCTCCTAAGAATAGCCATACCCTCATTGGACATCTTGATGCATCGATTTGTGAATTATTGCGAATGTTTGAATAGTGGGTAGATTAACCGCACAAGGGATTCTTTGCTCAAAGTCAGGACTTACAGGGCAAATCACTGAATTTAGAAGATCCAAAGACTTAGGTAATAAACCGCCATCGACATCAGCGCAGTGGCTGGGATAGTAAAGATCCAAGCCCAGACGATGTTACCAGCCACACCCCAACGTACTGCACTGGCACGCCGCGTTGAACCAACACCAACAATAGCCCCAGTAATTGTGTGGGTAGTCGATACAGGAACGCCAAGGGCTGTTGCA
Source organism: uncultured beta proteobacterium (assembly GCA_903843235.1). Taxonomy (GTDB): domain Bacteria; phylum Pseudomonadota; class Gammaproteobacteria; order Burkholderiales; family Burkholderiaceae; genus Polynucleobacter. Next base: position 21,606 of record CAIMOW010000115.1, read on the forward strand.
GCAAATAGAGTAATTGCCCCACCTGTCTCCGCACAAAAGCCGCCTACCGGTTTGAGCTTTGTCAGTTTTTGACCCATGGTTTTAACGATTCTCCAACCACCAAACATCGTACCCATGCCAATAGCGATATAGCAACCAATTATGGTCCACGTTGGCGGCATGCTAGCACCAGCTTCAGCGTAGCCAGTAATAATCAACAAGAGCCAAACAATGCCGATGGTTTTTTGCGCGTCATTACCGCCATGGCCCAAGCTATAAGCACTGGCTGATACTAATTGCAAACGACGGAACCAGCGATCTGTTTTTGCTACGTTGACGTTTCTGCAAACCCAAGCCACCAACAACATCATCAGAGAGCCAAGCAAGAAGCCAACAAACGGTGAAATAAAAATAAAGGCTACTGTCTTAATAATGCCGGACCAAACTAAGCCTGCAAAACCAGCCTTAGGAATTGTGGCGCCAACCAATCCCCCAATCAAAGCATGAGATGAGCTAGAGGGAATGCCGTAATACCAAGTTAGGATATTCCAAATGATCGCGCCGACTAAAGCACCAAAGATCACATGCAAATCCACCGATGATGGGTGAACAATTCCCTTGCCAACGGTTGCCGCAACGCTCAAATGGAAAATAAAAATCGCGAGGAAATTAAAAAATGCAGCGAATAGAACTGCTTGCTGGGGTTTCAAGACGCCAGTAGAAACTACTGTGGCAATAGAGTTTGCCGCATCATGAAAGCCGTTCATGAAATCAAAGGCTAAAGCTAGCACTACCAAGAGCGCTACCACCCAAAAAGCTGCTTGTATCGAAGGCAAGTTAATGGGCCTTAAGAGTTCTCAAGGACGATGCCTTCAACCAAATTGGCAACGTCTTCACATTTATCAGTCACTTCTTCAAGCAACTCATAAATGCGCTGCAATTTAATGAGCTCACGTACTTCAGTCTCTTCGCGGAACAATCTGGTAATCGCAGTTGAAAGCAGTCGATCTGCGCCAGACTCTAGATGGTCAATCTCATCACAAGTCTTTAGGGCTGCTTTTGCTACCTCAGGATCAGAAATGTCTTTTAGGGTGCCGACTGCATTTTTCATGCAGATACAGCATTGATTGCATAACTGAGCCATATGCAACATCTCTTCTGTCATTTGCTTGACGTTATAGAGATGCATTGCCTCAGTGCCATTTTGAATTAAATCTGCTACATCATCCATGGTGTTAATCAAGGAGAAGATTTGATCACGATCGATGGGCGTAATAAAGGTCTTGTGCAAGCGACGATGGACCTCTTTCACGACATCATCACAAGCGTGCTCTGCTTTGTCTATTTCTTGGGTGTATTTCGCACGCAGAGCATCATCGTTGTAATGCTCAATGAACTTCAGAAAAGATTCGGATGCGGCGACAATTTGCTCGGCATGCTGATTAAATAATGCAAAAAAGTTACCATCGTGAGGCATTAGCTTACTAAAGAACATAAATCACGATCCTTTGGGAGCAAAAACTACGGGTTTTGTTAGGTTTGATGAGATTCTAATCAAAGCTTAGCGAGAGACTGGAAAACCCGCATCTGTTATGAGTTGACCGGCGATCTCAGAGCTTAAGCTTGTTTTTAATTCAATTGTTTGAGTATCCAAGTCTGCCGAGACTTTAGCTTGGGGATCTTGGGCCTGAATTGCACGGGTAACCGCGTTAATGCAGCCACCACAGGTCATTCCAGATACTTTTAAGCTCAACATAGTGGATCCTTTTAAATTTTGATCTAGTACTACCCCTATAAAGAAGGCATAAGGTAGATTATCTTCTATATGAGCACGCCAACAGCTACAAATTCAGACTTTTACACCCTCGATATTGGTGGTATGACCTGTGCCTCCTGTGTTGGGCGGGTGGAAAAGGCTTTGGGCAAGATTCCCGGTCTTGAGGCGGCAACCGTCAATCTAGCGACTGAGCAGGCCCGCATTAGAATAAAGGGTGACTCTTTGGCCACCATCGCAGATGTGATTGCGGCAGTGGAAAAAACTGGCTACGAAGCAAAATTAAGTAGCTCCAAGGGTCCTCATTGCGAAAAACCACCGAAGTCTTTTTGGGCGGCTGATGGCTTGGGTCGAGTAGTTCTGAGTTTTGCCTTGTCTGCCCCACTCTTTTTGCCGATGTTTCTTATGCCATTCGGTATTCATTGGAGCCTATCTCCGATCTGGCAACTCGCCTTAGCAACACCAGTGCAATTTATTCTAGGGTGGCGCTTCTACAAAGCTGGCTTTAAATCACTCATGGCTGGTGTTGGCAATATGGATTTACTCGTTGCTCTGGGGACTAGCTCTGCCTATGGCCTAAGCGTCTATCTCATGCTAACTTCAGTTCATGCACAGCATGAACTCTATTTTGAAGGCGCAGCCGTTATTATTTGCATGGTCTTACTAGGCAAGTGGCTTGAGGCGAGAGCAAAACGCCAAACCAGTGAAGCGATTCGCGCACTCCAAAAACTCTGGCCAGAGCATGCCAAGGTTTTAGATCCTGTGCTTGTCATTGATCGCAATACTGCATTAGATCAATATCGGGATCTCCCGCTAGATCAAGTTCTCCCAAAAGATCGTGTCCTAGTATTGCCAGGAGAAAGAATCCCTGTTGACGGCATCATTCTGATGGGCAATAGCCACGTAGATGAGTCTTTGCTAACGGGTGAGAGCCAACCTCTGAAGAAAGAGGTGGGCTCCACAGTCATTGGTGGCGCACTGAACGGCGAAGGCGTCCTCATCATTGAGGCGCAAGCTGTTGGTGTAGAGAGCGTACTTTCCAAGATCATTAACTTAGTAGAAGAAGCGCAAACACAAAAAGCACCGATTCAAAAACTGGTTGATCAAGTCAGCGCCATCTTTGTACCTACAGTGATTGTGATTGCCATCATTACCGGTATTGCTAACTGGTTGTATTTAGATTCCGCATCGATTGCAATTTTGCGAGCTGTCTCTGTGCTAGTGATTGCTTGTCCATGTGCG
>CAIMOW010000116.1 GCA_903843235.1 uncultured beta proteobacterium
ACGACCGCCGCCGCGTGGATCACGCAAGCCATATTTATAGTGATAAGCATAGTCCGCATGACCAGGCCGAAAGGTTTGCAAAATATTGCCGTAGTCTTGGCTGCGTTGATCGGTATTGCGAATCAATAAGCAGATTGGTGCACCAGTGGTTTTACCCTCATATACACCAGACAAAATCTCGACTTTGTCTTCTTCTTTGCGTTGGGTTACATGGCGCGAAGTGCCAGGTTTGCGACGATCTAAATCAATCTGCAAATCTGCTTCTGCAAGCGACATACCGGGTGGGCAGCCGTCAACGACAGCTCCAATTGCGGGACCGTGGGATTCACCAAAAGTGGTGACAGTAAAGAGAAGGCCTAAAATATTTCCTGACATATCGACATTATGTCATCTGTCAGGCGGATTGGCTAAGAGCTAGATTTAGCTCGGTGTAGCCTAATTAGCGGCTTTTTGCGTATCTTCAGGCCAATCCCGAATATAGGCTTTGAGCATCGTGTTCTCGAAGTCTTGGGCTTCTACAACTGACTTAGCAACGTCGTAGAAAGAAATCACGCCCATCAACATCTTTTGATCGACCACCGGCAAGTAACGCGCATGGTCAACTAACATCATGCGGCGCACTTCATCTATTTCGGTTTCCATGTTGCAGGTCAAGGGATTGGCATTCATCACTGAACGTACCTGCAAACCATCGAGTTTGCCTTGACTTTTGGCTAAAGCTTGAATGACCTCACGGAAAGTCAGAATACCAACCAGCTTATCGCCCTCCATGACAATCAAAGAGCCAATATCGTGATCACTCATCACCAAGACCGCACTTTGCAATCCAGTTTCTGGGGTAACGGTAAAAAGCGTGCTGCCTTTTACGCGCAATATGTCATGAACCTTCATGTGGCCTCCTGCGAATAGATATTTATGGATTCAATATATCCTTAAGACCCTTAAGAATCAAGGATTTCATGGCGATATTAGTAGCGAATAACCCTAATAAAGCCACTTCGAATGCTCGGCAGATTTGCAACTAGCACAGCGCCTGCCATAGTAATCCACCAAGTCAGGTAAATCCAAAACAATGCCAGAGGGAAGATGGCAAAGGCGCCATACACAGTCTTATAGAAGGCAGTATGGGTTAAAAACAAACCAAAGCCAAACTTCATTACCTCGAAGGTTGTGGCAGCAAAAAGCGCCCCGCTAAATGCGTCCTTCCAGAGAATCTGGGAATACGGCAAAATTTTGTACACCACTGTATACACGCCGATAGCCAAGAGAATGGGAACCACGGCGACAACAACGCTCAAACCAAAAGTTAAGGCTTCCGTCCAGCCTTCGGCGTCGCTCAATAACAAACCGCTTAAGTAAGTCCCAAAGCCCATCAAAATGGGCCCCAAGAGCATGGCAGTTGAATAAATCGCCACCTTCTTTAGGATAGGCCGTCTTTTGTGAACCTTGAAAATCTGATTAAAGGCACCCTCGATTTCCGCCATGGTCATGACTGTTGTTACCAACAACCCTAGCAAACCCAAAAGCGTAAGCCCCTTAGCTTGAGCTGAAAATTGATCTAGGTACATAAACACCTGCTCGTTGATTCCCCCGGGCATATAGGTGTCTAAGAGCCAGTTCTGAAAGGCATTCTTAATGCGGATCACGCTGGGCAAATAACTAATCAGAATAGATGCCACAGTCAACATAGGAACGAGAGACAAGGTAGTCGTAAAGGACAGGCTAGCGGCAATTTGCTGAATATTTTGACCGCGATTGCGCTCCCATATCTCTCTAGCCAGAGCGAGCCATAATTGAGGATTACGAAAGAGGCGCATCGCCGTATCATAAGAGATCAAATATGAGCCAGCACGATATTTTAGTTTTGTACTACTCCCGCTACGGCGCCACCCGGGATTTAGCACGCCTCATTGCCGAAGGCATTGAGAGCGTTCCAGGCGCAAATGCCCGTTTGAGAACCGTTCCTGCTATTTCTGCGGTGTGCGAGGCTACTGAAGCAGCGGTGCCCAGTGAAGGTGCGCCCTACGTGGAGTACTTAGACCTGCAAGAATGTATTGCTCTGGCCCTCGGCTCTCCTACCCGCTTTGGCAATATGGCAGCTCCCATGAAATACTTTTGGGATGGCAGTTCCTCTGAATGGCTGGGTGGCACCCTGATTGGCAAGCCTGCCTGCGTGTTCACAAGCACCGGTAGCTTGCATGGCGGACAAGAAAGCACCCTCCTCACCATGATGATTCCACTACTGCATCACGGCATGATGATCATGGGTCTTCCTTACAGCGAACCTGATCTCATGTGTACCAGCACAGGCGGTAGTCCATATGGAGTTACTCATCTAGCTCATGCAGATGGCCGCACGCCAATTAGCGCAGAAGAACAAAGGCTCGCCAAAGCACAAGGTAAGCGATTGGCCGAAGCAGCTCTCAAATTAATACAGAAATAAACATGAGCCCCATGTACAAAAAGATCTTAGAAAAAAATCCCTATCAGCTCATCGCTACTGCAGCGTTTGTGGATCTCTTTATTCTATGTGTTTGCTGGGAGTGGTTTATCTCCCCACTTCGCCCAGATGGATCGTGGTTGATATTAAAAGGCGTGCCATTGCTCTTTGCAATACCAGGCCTATGGAAGGGAAAAATCTATACCATGCAGTGGGCCTTGATGCTCATCTTGCTTTACATCACCGAAGGCTTGGTACGCATTTCAGAGAACGGTGCTAATTTTTGGCTTGCCATGTTAGAAACGCTTTTGGCAACCACTGCTTTTATCTGCCTATTGATTTATCTCAAGCCGATTAAAGCGCAAGCAAAAAAGCTTGCTAAGCAACGTGCTCAATCCCAAAATTAATGAACAAAACAATGCCACAAACCTTTCTGCCCGAACTTGAATCCATTCTAGGCAAGAACTATGTTCTGACTTCAGAAAGCGACACTACACCCTACCTCACCGATTGGCGTAAGCGCTATACCGGCAAAGCCTTAGCGGTACTATTGCCAGGCAATACTAACGAAGTAGCAGCGATAGTAAAAGCATGTACAAAAGCCAATGTTGCGATTGTTCCACAAGGGGGACATACCGGATTTTGTGGTGGCGCTACACCAGACGGTAGCGGCAAACAAGTTGTACTGAACTTAAAGCGCATGAATCAAGTCTGCGAAATTGATGCAAGCAATCAAACCATCAGCATGGAAGCTGGTTGTATTTTGCAAGCGGCTCAAGAACGAGCGGCATCTGAAGGCTTTTTATTTCCGCTGAGTTTGGGGGCTGAAGGCAGTTGTATGATTGGCGGTAATCTGGCTACCAACGCAGGCGGTACAAATGTACTACGCTATGGTAATACTCGTGATTTGTGTTTAGGTCTAGAAGTAGTGACGGCCCAAGGTGAAATCTGGAATGGCCTTAAAGGTTTACGCAAAGACAATACAGGTTACGACTTGCGTGATCTATTTATTGGCTCTGAAGGAACGCTTGGAATTATTACCGCCGCCGTCATGAAACTATACCCATTACCGATTTCTCAATGGACTACGCTAGTAGCAACACAAGATATCGCATCGACTATTGCACTTCTCAATTTGTTTCAAAGACGCGCCACATCATTACTCACCGGTTTTGAAATGATGACACAAGAGTCTCTTGCTTTGAACGAGAAACACTTTCCACAAATGACTAACCCACTGCAAAATAATCCGCCATTTGCTGTGTTAATTGAATTGTCAGATCACGAGAGTGAAGAACATGTTCGTCAATTACTGGAATCGATTTTGGAAGAGGCTTTTGAGACTGGCATGATTAGTGATGCCGTCATCGCCACCAACCTCACCCAAGCCAATTCGTTTTGGCATATGCGCGAGCATATTACCCTTGCTCAAGCAGCTGAAGGTGCCAACCTCAAGCATGACATCACGGTTCCGCTTTCAGCCCTAGAAAGCTTTATCCAGGAAACCGATCGCCTCATCCGCGCTAAATACCCTGGAGTGCGCATCATCAATTTTGGCCATCTGGGAGACGGTAACCTCCACTACAACATTGCCCCTCCAGAGGGGGTAGATGCCCAAGCCTTCAATTTAGTCAATGAAAAGCCTGTTCATGAGCTGGTTTATAGCCAGGTTGAACGTTGTGGAGGCTCGATTTCTGCTGAACATGGGGTGGGACAGCTCAAATTAGATGGTTTGAGAGCTCACAAAGGTGCAGTCGCCCATGACCTCATGAAGACTCTAAAAAGGGCTTTAGACCCCCAAAATATTCTCAATCCCCATAAAGTAGTGTCGATTTAGACCACATTTAGTGATTTTTTGATAAATATTTTGTAATTCTTGTCATCTCGCCCTCTTTACCATGCGTTGTATGGACATGGAGGTGACAAATATGTCAACAAGACTTAAACGTTGGGCTCGTGCAATTCAACAGATCGACTTGTCAAAGAGAACAGATCCAGAAACCGCTATTGGCTACCTTGACAGCAAATACCGCGATATCGCGTGGCGTTATATCCGCATATTGGGCTTTGAACGCACGATTAGCTTCATGGCCAGCAATAACTTCCACCCAGAGTAAACACCCAAATCCAGACCCTAGATTAGTATTTATCTAGGGTTTTTATTCTGGTGCTCAAGAAGTCAGATAGGGTTCAGCAGGCCTAAAAACCCATGTTGCCAGCAATATGAGGGCGCATAGCGCGCACGATCCTGAAAATAGGAAGGCGTATGTCGGACTATAGGATTCGTAAAGCCAGCCAAAGATAAAAGAGGCTGGGAACAACATCAATCCTGAAATCAAGTTAAACCACCCAAAGGCAGTCCCTGCCATCCCCGATGGAGCTAAATCAGCCACCAGCGCTTTTTCAACGCCTTCAGTTGCTGCTTTAAATAATCCATAGAGCCCAAACAATGCGCAAATCATCCAAATAGAAATATTTGGCAAGCTCATTGCCATGTAAAAGAACGCAAAGGCTAGCCAGGCCAACAAAATAAAGTACTTGCGACTAAAGCGATCCGATAAAGCAGAAAGTGGTGTCCCAAAGATAGTGGTGATCAAAGAAATAGCTGCCCATAGCAAAGGAATTTGCTCTTGAGGCACACCAGCATCTCTCGCTCTTAATAAAAGAAACATATCGGAAGAATTGCCAAGAGCAAACAAGCCCACAACAAAAATGTATCGCTTCAATTGCAGGGGGAGCCCTTCCATGCTCCACGTGAATTGCTTTGGAATAGCAGAGGTCTCTCTTTTGGGCTCTTTGAGACAAAGCGCCAGCCCAACCGTGATAATCCCCGGAATCACTGCCCAGAGAAAGATATCGCGCAAAGGGATATTTAAGGATAAAAGCAAGGCGGCAAGTAATGGTCCAACTACGGCGCCCGCATTATCCATGGATCTATGCAGGCCAAAGGTAATACCTCTTTGTTCTGCAGGAACACTTTCAGCTAGCAATGCATCGCGGGGTGAACTTCTTAAACCTTTGCCTAGTCGATCAGTAAACCGAATGAAAAGCACCCAAACCCAAGAACTAGCTAGAGCTATTAGCGGTCGACCAATGCCAGCTAAAAAGTAGCCCGCCACAATCCAAGGCTTCGATCTTTTTGTACGATCCACGATGACGCCAGAAACGAGCTTGAAGATGCTCGATGTGGCTTCTGCCACACCCTCAATCAAGCCAATCGCCTTAGGACCAGCCATCAAGACGGATGCCAAATACAGAGGCATTAAGGGGTACAGCATTTCGCTCGCAGAGTCATTCACAAAGCTGATGAGACCAATGAGCCAAACTGTTCTCGGGAGTGAGCGCAAGGTTTTCCACATACTTTCTAATTTAGCACTAAAAGTGAGTATGAAAAAAACAGGTGATTACTGTCATAAACACTTGAAAGTAAACGGAATAAAACGTAGGATCAACGAATCGGACATATAAATACAAAAAATGTATTATTTAACAAAGGAAAAATCATGAGCCAAAAAAAAGTAGTTAAACAGTTGCTAAAAAAGCTCGATAAGTTGGAAGCCGACAGAGAGAAGTTGATCGACAAGCTGGCAAAAGCTTTAGACAAGATGGACAAAAAAGTAGCGCCTAAAAAGACGCCAGCTAAAAAAGTAGCTGCTAAGAAGGTAGCAGCTAAAAAAGCACCCGCAAAGAAAGCTGTTGCTAAGAAGGTAGTAGCCAAAAAAGCAGTAGCTAAAAAAGTGGTCGCTAAAAAAACGCCTGCAAAAACTCCCTTAGCACCTGTAACATCAGTCTGAGCTAGAATCCCCTCATGACTAAATCAACAAAGGCGCTTAAGCTAGTTAAAAGTCATGAGGATGAATTGCAGCTGCTGCAGATTGAATTAGTAAAACTACAAAAAGAAATTATTCAAAAGGGGTTGCGGCTCCTTGTTATCTTAGAGGGTCGCGATACAGCCGGTAAAGATGGCACCATCAAACGTATCACTGAACATTTAAGCCCAAGAGATACTCGTGTAGTAGCACTAAATAAGCCCTCCCCGAGAGAGGAAGGTGAATGGTATTTTCAGCGTTATGTAACTCAACTGCCTAGCGCTGGGGAGTTCGTTATCTTTAATCGCAGTTGGTACAACCGCGCTGGCGTTGAAAGGGTTATGGGCTTTTGCACAGATGCACAGTACAAACAATTCATGGATACCGTGAATGACTTTGAGGCCTTATTGGTGGGTTCTGGCATCCAACTCTTCAAGTATTACTTGGATATTACTAAAGATGAGCAAGCTGCGCGCTTAAAGAGTCGAGAGACTGATCCCCTCAAACAGTGGAAGACTAGCCCAATAGATCAACAGGCTCAAAAATATTGGAAGGCTTACAGTACAGCGCGTGATCTGATGCTTAAAAAGACAAACAGCACAGATACACCTTGGACAGTGATTCATGCAAACGATAAAAAACTCGCTCACCTTAATCTCATAAGAGATCTGCTCTCTAGGCTGAGTTATCAGCAAAAGGATAAAAAAATTCTTAAAGTAGATTCAAAAATTGTTGCCTCTTGGCCAGCTAACTCCAGCAAGCTTCCTAAGTTAGCACCCTAGCAAAAGAAAACCTTCGCTTCCGCAATGAGTTCTGTGGGGCACTCTTCCGGAATGTAATGCCCACAAGGCACGTGCCGACCTGTCACTTCGTTAGTAGACACCCTCTTCCAATCTTCGATTGGCGCAAAGCATTTATTAACTAAACCATGCTCACCCCAAAGCACTCGCACAGGCATTGATAGTTTTTTACCTTCTGCGCGATCTGCACGGTCATGAACCAAATCGATTGTGGCAGCAGCGCGATAGTCTTCACACATGGCATGCATACCCTCTGGATTGCTTGCGCCAGCTAAATAATCAGCCCAGCATCTAGGATCAAAAATACTGGTACCCGCATGACGACCCATATGATTTTTGAGCCAATACTCTGGATTTGCACCAATCAAGGTTTCTGGTACAGGCTCAGGCTGAATTAAGAAGAACCAGTGCCAATAGCCTCTAGCAAATTCCATAGTGGTATTTTCATACATCGTTAACGTTGGAGAAATATCCAAGATCATCAACTTGCTCACACTCTCTGGAAAGTCAACTGCTAAACGATGTGATACTCGACCACCACGATCATGACCCAGTAAGAAGAATTGCTCATGGCCTAATGATTGCATGACAGCATGTTGATCAGCGGCCATGGATCTCTTGGAGTAGCTAGAGTGATCAAACTTGCCATGCGGTTTGGATGAGGCGCCATAGCCCCTTAAATCTGTCGCCACAACAGAGTAATGCTTAGCCAATTCAGGTGCCACGCGATGCCAAATGGCTTTGGTCTGTGGAAAGCCATGCAGCAATAACAATGGAGGACCAGAACCACCAATCTGACAGGCGATATCTACCAAGCTCTCATCAGATTGAACCGTAATAACTTTTTTTTGAAAGCCTGGAATCTGAAATGTCATCAGCTACTGTACTTTTGAGAGTTAACCATTTGGACAAGGCATGATGCTACCCGTCTTGGTATTCATTTGGGGCTTACATGGAGGCGCTGGTTGGGCTCTTGGCGCTACGGGTGTAGGTGTCCGATCTGTTGTGGCTGTAGCTGGAGTGGCAGCATTTGCGGTATTGGGGCTGACAGAATTCGATGCTGGTGAAACAGGCGTGGGACCACTTGTCTGAGAGCGTGCCAATAGCTCTGGCCCAGGGCAAGGCATCGTTGCACCCGTCTTGGGATTAACCACTTCTTTGCATTGAGGATTTGCCTCTAGCCTTGATTCTATTTTTGCCATACTGCAAGCTGATAAGACAACAGTGGTCGCCAGCAATACACCAAGGCACTTAGGGGTATGAAGCATGCTCAATTAGTGCGCTAATATTTTGGATAAGAAATCTTTTGCTCTTGGGGAACGCGCATCGGGATTGCCAAAGAATTCATCCTTGGAGCAATCCTCAATAATTTTTCCATGATCCATAAAAATTACGCGATTACTTACCTTCCGCGCAAAACCCATCTCGTGCGTAACGCAGCACATGGTCATGCCTTCATCAGCAAGCTTCACCATCACATCCAATACCTCACCGACCATCTCTGGATCTAAAGCTGAAGTGGGCTCGTCAAATAGCATCACAATGGGATCCATACTCAAAGCACGCGCAATCGCCACACGCTGCTGTTGACCGCCCGACAATTGGCCGGGAAATTTATCCTTTTGTGCTATCAAACCTACTCGCTCTAAATACTTAAGTCCATGAACTTTAGCATCATCGACCGACCTACCCAATACCTTGATTTGCGCTAGCGTCAAGTTTTCGGTAATACTTAAATGCGGAAAAAGCTCAAAGTTTTGGAACACCATTCCCACCCGCGCTCTTAGCTTAGGTAAATTGGTCTTTGGATCATGTAACTGCACACCATCTACTGAAATCTCACCGGTCTGAAAAGGTTCAAGTGCATTCATGGTCTTAATCAACGTGGACTTACCAGAACCAGAGGGTCCACAAATTACTACTACCTCGCCTTTTTTAATCGAGGTCGTGCAGTCTGACAGCACCTGGAAAGAGCCGTACCATTTTGAAACGTTTTTAAGTTCAATCATGATGGTCTATTTAATGAGAAGAATTGATTAACGAATAATTGCCACTTTTGCCTGAATTCTTCTTACTATTTTCGATAATGAGAAGCAAATGACAAAGTAAGTAGCGGCAGCCAAGATGTAAGTTTCGATTGGGCGTCCATAGTTTTTGCCGGCAATCTCAAATCCTTTGAGTAAGTCATAAGCGCCAATGGCATATACCAAGGATGTATCTTGAAACAAAATAATCGTTTGTGTCATAAACACTGGAATCATGTTTCTAAAGGCTTGTGGCAAAACAATAAAGCGCATGTTCTGGCCATAAGTCATACCCAAAGCTTCAGCCGCATAGCCCTGGCCTCTTGGCACCGACTGAATGCCAGCACGAACAATCTCAGAGAAGAACGCACCCTCAAAAGCAATAAAGGTAATCGTCGCGGAAAGGTCAGCGCCAATCGGCCTGCCAATCAACATCGGAATCAGTAGGAAGAACCACAAAATCACCATTACCAGCGGTATGGATCTTATGGTATTAACGTAAAAGGTGGATGGGTAAACTAAAGCTGGTTTACCTGATAAGCGCATCAGTGCTAAAAAGGTGCCAAACACAATGCCGCCCACGGTAGCAAATACCGTTAACTGAATACTAAATAACAAACCCTTGAGGATGTAGTTAGTAAAGAGTTCCCAGTTATAAAAACTTAGATCTAAGCTCAACATATCAATAATCCTTAGTGCGCCAAGCTTGCATCATTGGACACAATAAAGCCAGGAATACGGGTTCTCTTTTCAATCAGCGCCATGACACGATTGACTGCAAACGCTGATAAGGCATATAGCAAGGTGACTGCCAAATAGATTTCTACGCCGTGAGAAGTTTCTTCTTGAGCTTGCATAGCAAATAAAGTGAGCTCGGGAACAGAGACAGCAAAGGCTACAGAAGAATTTTTAATGAGATTCATACTCTCTGATGTGAGAGTTGGAATCACAATACGCAGCGCCATCGGGAGAATCACATAGCGATAATTTTGTGCAGTCGTTAAGCCTAATGCAGTTGCGGCAGCACGCTGCCCGCTAGGCAAAGCCTGAATACCTGCCCTCACCTGCTCAGCAATACGCGCTGAAGTAAAGAAACCTAAAGCAATACTCACCAACCAATAGGAAGGCAATGCCTTTAGGGGGAGGATAAATGCAGGTATGACGTGGTACCAAATAAACACTTGCACCAGAATTGGAATATTTCTAAATAACTCAACCCAAGCGGTAGAGATGCGGACCAACCATCTACTTAGGTGCCCATGGTCTGGCAAAGTACGCAAGGTACCCATCACCGCACCCAAAATTAAAGCAATCGTTAAACCCAGGCCCGCAACAGCCAAGGTCCAACCCCATGCTTTCAACAACCAGTCAAGGTAACTTGGATCGCTATTTTGGGCAAGCCCAAAAATTGCGGAGAAGCAGTGATCCACCACCTCTCCGTCCAAGGTGTTCTTACAAAAAACACCTAAATCTAAAGCCATATGAATAACTCGTTTTGATTAAATGACTTCGGGTTATTTCTTGGAGTAATCTTCAGCAGGCTTGTCATTGAGATTTGCCCAAGCATTTTTAGTGGCTGGAGACAACTCGAGACCAACAACAATATTTTTTGGCGGAATTGGCGCTAAGAACCATTTATTCCAAAGCTTGGGCATATTACCGTTTGCAACAATCTTAGCAATCGCAGCATTTACAGCAGCCTTGAACTCTGGATCATTCTTAGGAACCATGATTGCGATTGGCTCTGTACTGAGAACCTCACCAACGATTTTGAAGTCTTTTGGATTCTTAGCATTGGCAATATTACCCGCAAGAATTGAACCGTCCATAACAAAGGCATCGGCACGACCAGACTCAAGCAACAAGAAGCTGTCAGCGTGGTCTTTACCAAATACCTCATCAAAAGTCACGCCAGTTGCTTTTTCATGTTTGCGCAATAACTGTACTGAAGTTGTGCCGGTAGTAGTTGCCACTTTTTTACCAGCCAATTGAGCGATGGAGGTAATACCGGAGTTCGCCTTAACAGCGATACGAACTTCTTCTACATACAGAGTGTTAGCAAAGCCAACGTCTTTAGCGCGAGATGAATTATTGGTAGTGGTACCGCACTCGATATCCACTGTGCCGTTTTGCACCAATGGCACCCGATTTTGTGAAGTAACAGGCTGGTAATTGATTCGCAACGTGCTCATACCAAGCTTATCTTTGATATCAGTCAAAATCATGCGGCAAATTTCAACGTGGTAACCATCAAAGCGACTATCACCAGTGGTGTAAGACATCGGAATGGATGATTCACGCACACCCATAGTGACGGCCCCACTAGACTTAATCTTGTCTAGAGTTGGGCTTGCAGCATTAGCATTCACAGCGCCCAATAACAAAACGGCGGCGACCAAACAATTTCTACTGAGTTTTTTGCTTTTCATGAATATCTCCTATTGTCTATAAACACCAAAATATTAGCCCCTAGTATATATACAGATATCGCGCTAAATAAGCGGAAGATCCCTAATAAGTGCATTGAATCCCCAATAAGGCATAAATAACCCTAATTTGATATAGGAAGGCCGAGTATATAAAGCGAAAGAAAGATGGAAGTGGGGTTATTCCTGGTTTTTACTAGCCCTCTATCAGCTACGGATAAAGACCTCTCATCTCTCTTGCCTTAAGAATGCGCTCACAACCCACTATAAAGGTGGCTGTTCGCAAGGAAACATGGTGCATTTTGGCAATACTATCAATTCCCCTGAATGCATCAATCATGATTTTATCTAAACGCCGATTGATCTCTTCCTCGGTCCAGAAAAAACTTGAAAAATCTTGTACCCACTCAAAATAACTAACCGTCACACCGCCAGCATTGGCAATCACGTCAGGAACAACAGCAATCCCTCGCTCTTTTAAGATGTCATCTGCCTCAGGTGTAGTGGGGCCATTGGCGCCTTCAACAATTAATTTAGCCTGAATCAATTGAGCGTTCACTTTAGTAATCTGAGACTCCAAAGCCGCAGGAATCAAGATGTCGCAAGGTGTCGACCAAAAACTTTCAGCAGGAATCGATTCACCATCAAATCCTTTGATCTCATGGGCTATAGAAACATGCCTCAGCAAATCGGGGACATTAAAACCGTTGGGGTTATACAAGGTACCTGAGTGGTCTTGAATCGCTACAACTTTTGCGCCCGACTTGGCAAATAAGCGTGCAGCTTCGCCGCCGACATTACCCAGCCCCTGAATAGCCACTTTTGCCTGAGTGACATCACACCCCATATCGGCATAAGCTTCTTTAGCAACTACAAATACCCCTCTGCCGGTGGCATCCCTCCTACCCAAGCTTCCACCTAAAGCAATAGGCTTACCGGTAACTACACCTGTTGAGGTGTGCCCCTGATTAACGGAATAGGTATCCATCATCCATGCCATGATTTGCTCGTTGGTATTGACATCTGGCGCAGGAATATCTTTTTGTGGGCCGATCATCATATTGATTTCGCTCGTAAAGCGACGCGTCATTCGCTCCAACTCCCCAACAGACAATGGTTTTGGATCCACACGAATACCCCCCTTGGCACCTCCAAAAGGAACATTCACTACAGCAGTTTTGATCGACATCCAGGCTGAGAGCGCCATTACTTCCGACAAGGTGACATTAGGGTGATATCGAATGCCACCTTTTCCAGGTCCGCGCGAGAGGTTATGGTGAACCCGATACCCCTCATAGTGCGCAATCGTGCCATCATCTAGCTCGATAGGGACATCAACAATTAAGATTCTCTTTGGTCTTTTGAGGGTCTCAACCCAACGCGATAATGGACCTAGATAAGGGGTTACGCGGTCGACCTGCTCTAAATAAGTGCCCCATGCACCTAGGTTATCAGTTTGAAGATAAGAGGCTATTGGATGATTCATTGTGCTTCCCTAGCGTGGTTATGCGATCAATTAAATCATCTTTATGTTACACCTTGTGTCATGTTTGATTTAAAGCCCAATAAAGCGAAGGGTTTTAGTCTGCCCAGCATGATTCGAACGTGAGACCTGGGACTAAAAAATTTGCCGTTACTCGAAAGGCTATATATATTAAGTGCTTACAGTGGGTAAATGAGACCGTGTAACAATCTGTGTAATGACTTTGGGGGGTTATTTGACTCTTTCCTTAGCAGCTTGTACAGCAACCGCCTTTCTATTAATGCAATAAAAACAACGCCATGAGTTGGTAGTCTTCCCACTACTTCGAGATACGATCTTTTTCATTTGATCCATTGGGGTAAGCGCACGACAGCTAGGGCAAATCTTTGGGGCTTGGATGATTTCGGACATACCTCATTTTAAGCTACTGAGCCCACACTGGGCGCCCTCCGTCTCAGCTGAGCTTTATTCAATCCATCAAACCAGATCTTTGACACATTTGCCTTTTGTAGTTGATGTAAATCAAAACTAGATATTTAAATGTTGATTAAATAGGTGGTGCGCATTGATGGGCCAGCACACAAAAAATTAAGTTTCTCATCTGGGAGGCGGCATGTTTCAAGTTCGTATTCATGGTCGTGGCGGTCAAGGGGTTGTCACAGCTGCAGAAATGTTATCAATAGCCGCCTTTGAAGAGGGGCGTTATGCCCAAGCTTTTCCTAGTTTTGGCTCTGAACGAACTGGCGCGCCTGTCGTGTCCTTCTGCCGTATCTCTAATCAAGAAATTCGGCTACGTGAACCCATCATGGAGCCAGATGCGATCATCATTCAAGATCCCACCTTACTCAATCAAGTGGATGTGTTTTCCGGTCTAAAAAAGAATGGTTTTATTCTCATTAATACAAATAAAAGCTTTACAGATTTGGGCTTGGAAGATTTTGTACGGGAATGGCAAAAAGACCGCTTGTGTTCTGTTTCTGCTACGGAATTAAGCCTCAAACATGTTGGCCGGCCAGTACCAAATGTCCCACTCCTTGGTGGGTTCGCGGCAATCTCTGGCGTGATTCAGCTGGCGTCAGTAGTTAAAGCGATTGAAGATAAATTCTCAGGCAAAGTAGCTCAAGGAAACATTGCTGCAGCTACTGAAGCTTTCAATATCGTGTCCATCCAAATGCAGACTGGTCTTGAGCATGCTTAAACAAACCGAAGGATCTCATGCTGTAGCTGAAGCGGTCGCCCTATGCCGGCCAGAAGTCATTTGCGCCTACCCCATATCACCTCAAACCCACATCGTCGAAGGCATTGGGGAGATGGTGAAATCCGGTCAGCTCACAAATTGTGAATTTATTAATGTGGAATCTGAATTTGCCGCAATGAGTGTGGCAATCGGCGCTTCTGCTGCTGGCGTTCGTGCATATACCGCAACTGCCTCTCAAGGATTGCTCTATATGGTGGAAGCAATCTACAACGCCTCAGGGCTTGGCCTGCCTATTGTCATGACTGTGGCCAACCGGGCGATCGGTGCACCAATTAATATTTGGAATGACCACTCAGACTCCCTTTCGCAGCGAGATTGTGGTTGGATTCAGCTCTTTGCCGAAACCAATCAAGAGGCTTTGGATTTACATATCCAGGCTTTCAAATTAGCTGAGGAGCTGAGCCTGCCTGTGATGGTATGTATGGATGGCTTCATTCTGACTCATGCCTATGAGCGTGTAGACATGCCCAGCCAAGAACAAGTCGATTCCTTTTTACCGCCCTATGAACCAAGGCAAGTATTAGATACCACTGATCCTATATCAATAGGCGCCATGGTCGGCCCAGAAGCCTTTATGGAAGTTCGTTATCTAGCGCACGCCAAACAAATGCAAGCGTTAGAGCGTATTCCACAGCTAGCAAAAGAATTCAATACTATTTTTGGACGAGATACAGGTGGGCTAGTTCACACCTATAAATCAGAAGATGCAGAAACAATAGTAGTGGCGATGGGTTCTGTTTTGGGCACGATCAAAGATACCATCGATGAAATGCGTACTTCTGGCGTCAAAATTGGTGTCCTAGGCATTACGTCTTATCGCCCTTTCCCGTTGGAAGAAGTGCGACAGGCCTTACAAAATGCCAAAAGGGTTGTCGTATTGGAAAAGAGTATGGCCGTCGGCATTGGCGGAATACTGTCAACCGACGTTCGGCTTGCCTTATCGTCTGAGCGTTTAAATGGTTATACCGTGGTCGCCGGTCTAGGTGGCAGGGCCATTACCAAAAAATCTCTACATGAACTCTTTTCCCAAGCGAATCGTGATGAGCTACCAGCGCTCACTTTCCTAGATTTAGATTGGAATATGGTTAACAAACATCTAGAACGTGAACGTACCGTCCGTCGATCTGGACCTGCTGCCGAAAATATTTTGCGTGATGTTGGCGTGATTGCCTCGAAAATTTCCTAGGGGATTAGTAATGCCACTACAAGTTATTAAGTTCTATCAAACAGGTACTTTTACTGTTGGGAATCGCTTACTGTCTGCGGATGATCGCAGTGTGCAAGCCAATACCCAGCGTACTAATTCTTTGAACTCAGGACATCGCGCCTGTCAAGGATGTGGCGAAGCCCTAGGCGCTCGTTATGCGATTGATGCCGCAATGAATGCAACTGATCGCCAACTCATTGCTGCTAATGCCACTGGCTGCTTAGAAGTCTTTTCAACACCCTACCCCGAAACATCTTGGCAGATACCATGGATACATTCTTTGTTTGGAAATGCAGCTGCTGTTGCCACGGGCATTGCAGCGGCAGTCAAAGTTAAAAAACAAAAAGGGTTAATTGGAGATGTCCGCGTAGTAGCTCAAGGTGGCGATGGCGGCACTACGGATATTGGTTTTGGTTGTTTGTCTGGGATGTTTGAACGCAATGATGATGTGCTCTATATTTGCTACGATAACGAGGCTTATATGAATACCGGTGTTCAACGAAGCTCAGCAACACCGCCCGCCGCACGCACAGCCACAACGATGCCAGTTGGCGCTCACCCAGGCAATGTGTTTGGACAGGGTAAATTTGTTCCTGCCATTGCCATGGCACATGAAATTCCTTATGTAGCTACTGCCACTGTCGCTGATTTACATGACCTTGAGTACAAAGTCACCAAAGCAATGACTATGCGGGGGGCTCGTTATATTCATATTCTAGTTCCTTGCCCATTAGGCTGGGGTTACCCCTCCAATGACACTATTCGTCTTGCAAGGCTTGCCAAAGAAACGGGGCTCTTCCCGGTATTTGAGGCGGAATATGACCAAATCACTTCCACCCTACCGATACGACGCCGCATGCCGGTAGAAGAATACCTGAAACCCCAAAAGCGTTTTGCTCACTTATTTGGTAAAAAACCGGATGTAGGAACCATCGCCCGTATTCAGGCGCACGCTGATAAAAATATCCGCAAATATGGACTACTACAAGAGGAGTTCAGTCAACATGGATAAACCGTTTGCCATAACTTTAGACCCAGGATCGTCTTTAGCAAACCACACTGGGTCTTGGCGCACTGAACGACCAGTCTATGTCGATAGGCTGCCGCCTTGCAATAAGCAATGCCCTGCTGGAGAAGATATTCAAGGATGGCTATATCACGCTGAATTTGGTGATTACAAAAAAGCATGGGAACACCTCACCATTGATAATCCCTTTCCAGCAGTCATGGGGCGCGTCTGTTATCACAGTTGCGAAGGCGCTTGTAATCGTGGAAAACTCGATGAAGCGGTTGGCATTAATTCCGTAGAGCGCTTTTTGGGTGATGAAGCGATTAAATTGGGTTGGCAATTTACACCCGTTGAGCGAGATACTGGTAAACACATCTTAATTGTGGGCGCAGGTCCATCGGGAATGTCTGCGGCTTACCACTTGCGTCGCTTTGGGCACCGTGTGACTATTTATGAAGCCGGGCCTTTGCTTGGCGGCATGATGCGTTTTGGTATTCCAAAATATCGTTTACCCCGCGATGTACTCGATGCAGAAATTAAGCGCATTCTGGATCTCGGTATTGAAGTCAAACTCAATACCAAAGTCGATCACATTCTCGAGAGCATGAAAGAAGGAAAGTTTGATGCTGCCTTTCTAGCAGTGGGGGCGCACATTGGCAAACGCGCCACGATTCCCGCAGGAGATGCAGCGAAAATTGTCGATGCAATTTCGGTATTACGTAGCATGGAGGGTGAAGAAAAGCCCATGCTTGGTCGCCGAGTCATCGTCTATGGTGGTGGTAACACTGCCATTGACGTAGCGCGCACTGCTAAGCGAATGGGGGCTGAGCCAATCATTATTTATCGACGTACCCGTGAAAAAATGCCTGCCCATGATTTTGAAGTAGAAGAAGCGCTGCAAGAAGGCGTGATGGTCAAATGGCTTTCCACCATCAAACAAGCGGGTGAGTCATCCATCACCATTGAAAAAATGACTCTAGATGACAAGGGGTCTCCTCAACCCACTGGTGAGTTTGAAACGATTGAAGCTGACTCCTTGGTATTGGCACTTGGGCAAGATGTTGACCTAGGTCTGCTAAATAATGTGCCAGGACTTGAAGTCAGTAATGGCATAGTCCAAGTCAACAGCAATATGATGACCGGTTACTCAGGCATCTTTGCCGGTGGCGATATGGTCCCCGCTGATCGTAACGTTACGGTTGCTATTGGTCATGGGAAAAAAGCTGCCCGCAATATCGATGCTTGGCTATCAGGAGTAACTTATACCCCTGCAAGCAAACACGAGCTGGCTAGTTTTGAACGCCTCAATACCTGGTACTACGCTGATGCACCTAAAACAATTCGGCCTATGCTGGACATTATTCGCCGCCAATCCACGTTCGATGAAGTCCAAGGCGGCCTAGATGAAACCAATGCGCTATTTGAGGCGCGCAGATGTTTAAGTTGCGGGAATTGTTTTGAGTGCGATAACTGTTACGGGGTCTGTCCGGATAATGCAGTGTTAAAACTGGGTTCAGGTATGCGCTTTGAATTTAAATATGATTACTGTAAAGGTTGTGGCATCTGTGCTTCAGAATGCCCCTGCGGCGCCATTAAAATGGAAGCGGAAAATATTTAAACACTTGATACGAATATGGATGTTGTATTAACTTCTTGGCCAATATTTGGTTAATTAACCAAGATGTAATAGCTTGAAATTGAGTAAATTAGCAGTTTTTGG
>CAIMOW010000117.1 GCA_903843235.1 uncultured beta proteobacterium
GTAATTGGGCTAACTTCTGGAGCAGCCGCTTCTTCAGCAAATGCCGCTACTGATGTGAGGCCTGTCAACAAAGCTACTGCTGCCGCAGAGATTGCTGTCTTTTGTAATGCTTTCATGTGGAACTCCTTACTGGTTGTAATCAAAAAAGGGATAAATGCTTAATGCATGGAGTGATGATCGGGGTTTGGGTATGAGGGCTTTCAGAGTGATGCACTCTGTTAAGGCTATAGCACCAAAATAGTGCCTACTAATGCACCAAAGTACCTCATTTAGCTTTTTTTAAGGGTTTCAAAGGCATTTTTAGGTAAAAATGGCTATTCAAATTAAAATACAAAGCGTATCTTTTATGCAACGTTAATCATTTCAGGGCAAACCAAATCATGCAAAAACCAGGCGAAATCCTCGAGCAAATCCAACGCATTGCAAGCGATATGCAAAACAAGGTTGGTGATGCCATTCGAAACTCACCCGCACAAGAAATTGAAAAGAATGTGCGCGCCATGATGAATCAAGGTTTTCAAAAAATGGATTTAGTGACCCGTGAAGAGTTTGAAGTGCAGTCTAAGATTCTTGCGAAGACTAGAGAAAAACTAGAAGCCCTGGAAGTAAAAGTTGTAGCCCTCGAAAAATCTACTACTTAGTATTTTTCTAATGAGTAATTTTTACTCTTCAGCAATTGGCGTGCTTGGAAAAAGTTTCGGCGAAATTAAAAACCAAATGTACCCAATAACCTGCACTACTAAATAGATTCCCAACGCTAAATCAAACGCACTTGCGCGTGACCAACCAGCCTCAATGCCAACGTCCACCAGATAGCCAATTCCCCATTGCACTAAAAAAGCACCTATAAATAGAGCTAGGTTATAAGTAGTACTGACGCGCCCAGAAAAAGATTTTGGGAAGTAAGTAACGATCAAGCTTTGCGCAAGAACATAAGAAGCGCAAGCTACAGCAAGCAGAAACCACCAGACCCAAACCCATGAGCTGCGTAAATAAAAAGCACATGCCTGAAATACCAATGCAGCTGCAACCATCCAGCTTAAGTAACACAGAGTTGTAATACCACGCTTTGCTAGCTTTGGTAGTAAGGTGGTATTCAAAACATATGCAAGTAATAGAACCGTATTGAACCAAAATAAAATTTGGGATGCACTATCCGATGAGTACTCCATCACACTAGTCAGCCAAGGGCCAAGCCAAAGTGTTTGGATAGCAATAAATCCCCCATAACAAAATGCGCCTATAGGAAACATCCTCCAAAAAAAAGCATTTGTCAAAATCGGCTTATAACTTCCCCATGAAAAAGTAGCAGGGCTACCTTGTTTTGCGTCTGTCAAAGCACTTGACTCGGTTGCCCTGGTCTTCACTGGCAAGCCAAAATACAGGCCAATAATCGCTAAACAGGTCAATATAGCCATTGCCACAAACACGCCGCGCCAGCCTAAATAAGGCAAGACAGCATGAACTGGCCAAGAAGTAACTAAAGCGCCAGAAGTGCCAAAAATCAACATGCCAGAAGCTAATTGGCCCTGCCTTTCCATGGGGAACCAATAGCGAAAGCCAGAAAATGCTGACATCAAACAAGCGGAGACTCCCACTCCAATCAATACCCTACCAATGACCAGACTCGTGAAATCATCAGCCCAGGAAAATATTAATGCTCCAACAATTGCAAACATCATCAAGGTCATCTCTGTGAGTCGAGGACCAAAGCGATCTAGACCCAACCCAACAGGAATCTGTGTAGCACCAAAACCAAAAAAGTAAGCGGCCGATAAAAAGCCCAGTTGCGTATTACTCAGATGCAAATCGCTAATGAGCTCTGGAGCGATGACAGCATTGATCGAACGAAAGGCATATGAAACAAAATAAGCGCAAGCAAAACTTAGGAAGACTCTGTAAGCAGTCTTTGCCCTCAGTGGCAACTCAATTGAAGCATGGGGATTAGAAAGCCAGTGCGATGCCATTATTAGTCCGGATGAAACTCATCAAAGAAATTGGCACGATCTTCCGCAGAGAAAAAAGTATTGACATCAGGCTGAGCTGAACCGGCATGCAATATCGATGCTTGGTATAACCAAATACCGCCATTATTGGTAGGTCTTATGAGCCAACGCACCCGCATCGATTGCTGACTTGAGCCAGCTGATTTAAAGTCCAAGAAATAATCTTTTGTTGGGATGCGTTGATGATTAGATGTTTGATAAAAACTATTCGAACTTACAACTGTTAATCGGTCTACACCTGCATTGTGAAAAAGATTACTTTCTAATTGTTCTAATAATTTAGGCAAGAACTCAGTTTGCTGATGACTGAAATAAATAGTGCTAATTGAGTAAATATCATCATCAATTTTTACCGCCTCAAGGGTTTGAGAAAGCTCTTGAGTTTGATAAGTAATTTTGCGCTCAATCTTGTCTGGCTTGGCTGGGAATAAAGCGGTATAGCCCTCTTGAGGAGATTGGACAGTGCGCCAATCGAACTTCGGACTACAGGCGCAAATCAACAAGACAGATGCAATGCACAACAAACATCGTAACAATGTCGTCCTAAACAAC
>CAIMOW010000118.1 GCA_903843235.1 uncultured beta proteobacterium
CAAATGTGCCCACTTTTGCAGAAGTCGGTTTAGCACCAGTCAATCGCATGGCCTACTATGGTCTTTTGGGGCCGGCCGGCATGCCTAAAGACGTTGTTGATAAGTACTATGCAGCCGTTCAAAAGGTAGTGGCCGACCCTGTAGTGTTAAAGCGCATTGAAGAGACTGGTTCTATTATTAATGTCAATGGGCCCGACGCATTCTCAAAAGAGATCAAGGCCGAGTACACGGTTTATAGAGAGGTTGTAGCAAAACAGAAACTGCAATTGGATTAATCACTTCATCATCGGAGCGATTCGGCTGTTATAAAAATAGATAGAACAAAAGTATTGGGGATAACATGGATTTAGGAATTAAAGGCAAGGTTGCATTGGTGCTGGCATCTAGCCGTGGTTTAGGTCAGGCGATGGCGGTGTCATTAGCGCGTGAGGGAGTCAAGGTAGCAGTGACGGGACGCAACCCAGAGGGCTTAAAAAAGTCTGTTGAGATGATTCAGGCCGTGGGCGGCACGGCGTTAGCCCTTTCTTGGGATCTGGCGGATTTATCCGTGATTGATAGTCTAGTTTCTAAAGTAGAAAAAGAACTTGGTCCCATTGATATTTTGATTAATAACACCGGTGGGCCACCTCCAACTCCAGCAGCTGGTCAAGATCCTGCGCTTTGGCAAAAAAGTTTCAATGACATGGTTTTGTCTCTCATCAGTATTACTGACCGAGTGCTGCCTGGTATGCGTCAGCGTAAGTGGGGCCGCATTGTGACCAGTACTACTTCAGGCGCGATTGCTCCAATCAAGAACTTGGCAATTTCCAATACCTTGCGCGCAGCGTTGCTGGCGTGGTCTAAAACCTTAGCTTCTGAAGTTGCTACTGAAGGGATCACTGTCAATATCATCATGCCGGGTCGCGTGGCTACTGATCGCCTTCGTCAATTGGATGAAGCAAGAGCAGGTCGTGAAGGCATCAGTTATGAGGCAGTAGTTCAAGCAAGTTTGCGACAAATCCCCATGGGTCGCTATGGTGATCCAACCGAATATGGCGATACAGCCGCTTTCTTATGTAGTCAAAATGCTTCATTTATTACCGGTACCGTCACTCGAGTGGATGGCGGCCAGGTTCAGGCGGTTTGATAGGAGCATTCGCTGACCTCTTGCGAGGTCTACGTCGGGATCTCAGATCGAGTGAGTTAGCTTGGTTGTTCGTGGCGCTTACCTTATCGGTGGCTACTTTATCCAGTGTGAGCTTTTTGGCTGATCGAATGCAGCGCGCATTTCAGTTTGATGCGCGTCAGCTTCTGGCTGCTGATGTATTGATTGTTGGCGATCGACCAATACCCGAACGCTTCATTGTAGAGGCGCAAGCACGCAATCTTCGGATTGCTCAAACCGTAGTTTTTCCAAGCATGGCTACGGTAGGCTCACAAAGTAAGTTGAGTTCATTAAAGGCAGTAAGTTCAACCTATCCGCTTCGTGGTCAGTTGCAAATTGATCCACAAAAAGAGATCCTAGCCGTTAACAGGCAAGAGAATATCGGCCCAAGTAGGGGGATGGCTTGGGTTGATCCTTCGATGCTCAACAGTTTGCATGCCAAGGTCGGTGATCAAATCATCTTGGGTGATCAGCGCTTTACAATCAGTGCAGTATTACTGCGTGAATTAGATCGTGGAGCTGGTTTTATGAACTTTGCACCCCGCGTGATGATGTCTTTGGATGATCTTCCTGCGACAGGGCTTATCCGTTTCGGTAGTCGTGTTACTTATCGATTGCTATTAGCCGGTTCTGATGAAGATATTGCCGGCTATCAGAAGTGGGTCGAGAACTATCTTCAGTCAGAAGATCTTCGAGGCTTACGCATTGAGACTTTAGAGAATGCGCAGCCCATTATGCGTAAAACCTTAGAAAGGGCGGAGCGCTTTCTATCATTGATTGCCTTGTTAACGGCAATGGTTGCTGCCGTAGCAATTGCTTTATCTGCCCGCAGATATGTCATTAAACAAGCCGATGTCTGTGCAGTACTGAAATGTTTTGGTGCCAGTCAAGTAAGCATCCTAAAGCGCCAACTAAAGACTTTGGTTGCTATAGGTATTGCAGCTGTAGTCTTAGGCTCCCTCATTGGTTACGGTGTTCAACAAATTTTATTGGGTTTATTGGGTAATTTGATCTTGGCTAATCTGCCGGCAATATCGCTCTGGCCCGTGTTGTGGAGTGCCTTGTTTGCTTGGTTCTTATTAATTGGGTTCGCGGGACCACCTTTATTTGGGTTGATCAAAGTAAGCCCCATTCGTTTGGTGCGCAAAGAGTTTGAAGGCGTTTCTGTCGCGGCGGTATGGGTTGCAATCTTCGGCATAGGTACTTGCAGTGCTTTGATTGCGATTGCCGCTCGAGATTGGAAGTTGGCCACCTGGGTTGGCCTGAGTTTTGGTGTAGCGGTAGCAGTCTTTGCGCTCTTAGCCTGGGGCATCCTGAATCTATTGGGGCGCATTCAGCCGAAGAGTTTTGCTTTGCGTTTCGCTTTAACGATACAAGCGCGCCGCTCTAGTTTTGCGATTATGCAAATTACCGCATTAGGGATTGCTTTGATGGCGCTTTTGATGATCCTACTCTTGCGTCAAGATTTGTTAAGTACTTGGCGCGGCAATATTCCTGCGGACGCACCCAATCGATTCATGATTAATATACAAGAAGACCAAAAGCAGGGCATAGCCCAAACTTTATTGGCTGCTGGATTAGTTAAGCCGGATTTTTATCCAATGGTTCGCGGTCGTTTAATTAATATCAATGGCCGTAGCATTGCACCCAATGATTATGAGGAGGATAATACCCGACGTTTAGTAGATCGAGAATTCAATCTCTCCTATACGAACCAATTACCGAATGGGAATCGCATTACGGATGGTCAATGGATTGAAGGCGGTGCGCCGCAAATCTCGCTTGAGATGGGAATCGCTAAAACACTCAAACTAAAGCTGGGCGATCAGCTAAGCTTTGAAGTCGCTGGTGAAAAAGTGACTGCACCCATTACCTCATTACGTAAATTGGATTGGGGGTCAATGCGCGTGAACTTTTTTGTCATCATGCCACCAGATTTACTGAAAGGCTTGCCGCAATCTTGGATCACCTCTTATTATCAGCCGCCCGATATTGAGAATCTTGATTTTAAGTTAACCCAAGCTTATCCAAATTTGACGGTAGTGGATGTTGCTGTCTCACTGGCGCAGATTCAGGAAGTCCTTGACCGCCTATCGATGGCATTGGGTGTGTTATTTGCTTTTACGATTGCAGCAGCGATCTTGGTA
Source organism: uncultured beta proteobacterium (assembly GCA_903843235.1). Taxonomy (GTDB): domain Bacteria; phylum Pseudomonadota; class Gammaproteobacteria; order Burkholderiales; family Burkholderiaceae; genus Polynucleobacter. Next base: position 3,292 of record CAIMOW010000118.1, read on the forward strand.
TTGATGGCAGCGATCGCAGCAACTCAAGATGAACGCTTTAGAAGTGCCGCCCTTTTAAAGGCAGTGGGCGCATCCCAAGCGGTATTGGGAAGCATTGCTGCAGCAGAGTTAAGCATTATTGGTTTAGTTGCTGGTTGTTTGGCCGGTCTCGCTGCAGGTATAGCAGCTTGGGCATTAGGACGCTTTGTTCTCGAGATTGAGTGCAATGCCTTTGCGCAAGCTCTTGTTATGGGCATTGCCTTTGGGGTGATTGCTTGCGGCTTGGCTGGATTTCGGTTTTGCCGAAAAATACAGAGAGCTAGCGCAATTGAATGCTTAAGAGAAAGTGCTTAAGAGAGCGTAATGGCACTCTTCGGTAGTTCGACCAAGCGAGAGCCGGCAAAACGATCTGGCAAGCTTTGAGGGCCAAGTGGGTTGACACGATCTAGATAGGTACTCAGTGGCCAGATAAACAGCGCGACGGTAAAGAGCATTTCAATAATTTGCCATTTCTGTAGCTGCAATAGAGCCTGCAACAGGATACAAGGCAAAATCCAAAGTGAGCCGTAGACATAACGCCAAAACGCTTGGCGTCTACTCAAGGTATGTCCACTCAGATTGATGATGCGTATCCGCCAAGTTTGCATAGCGAGTGTTTGACCTGATTTATTCCAGTACCAAACAAAATAAAGACCTAGTACCGTATAAAGATATAAAAAGGTAAGCCAACTTGGCAATGAAACGCCGAACAAAATACCTAAAACTAAATTGGGCACCAGGAAAGTCAACGCGACCACGCCCAGTAAAACAAGTTGTTCATAGAGTGTGCAAGAAACCCTGCGCCAAAATTGAGGGGAGGGTAAGGCGCTTAATTCTGCAGGCGTCATAAGCCTTATTGATTGCTTGGAGTACTAGTACTCTCGGTGCTCTCCGAAGTACTTTCTGGAGCGCTTAGTGTCAAAGCAGGCTTTTGTTTAATGGGATGCTGTTGCAAAGTTGGCGCATTGGCTGCTGTTGGCTTCTTCTTATTTTCTTCAGCCTTAGCTAACTTTTTCTTTTCTTCTTCACTCAGCTTCTGATAAGCGCTCCAAGCTTCAGCTTTTTTCTCAGCGGGGAATTTGAGGCTAGTGAGATAGTTTTCACGAGCCACACGACGATCTTTTTGGGAGAGATTGGACCATCCAGCCATTCTGGACTGAAGGCGGGCTTGATCTTGTTCGCTCATCTTTGGATAGAGGTTGGCGACTTGCACCCACTTCTTGCGACTTTCAGGAAGCATGTAATCCCAGTCACTTTCGAGTGGCGCTAGAATTTTTTGTTGCGCTGGCTTCAAGCTTTCCCAAGTGCCATCAGGCTTTTTCTCGGGGATGCCAGTTGTTTTGCTATGACCACCATTTGCGGCAGAACCACCAGATGATGGGCCTTGTGCGTTCGCTACAGAAATGTTTCCGCTAGCAACTGCAATAGCTAGCGCAGCATAGGCGCAGGCAGCAGTTATCTTGAGGGTTATTGCCATTCTGGGTAACTGGCGAATTATTTGCTTTGGATCGAGCTTGTGCTATCAGAGCTAGAGTCAGCTATACCGCCATTCTTCAGGAAGCCCATAAAGCCGCTATCAGCATAGGCATCTGGTGGAACATCATCAGACAAGAGCGCTGCATCAACCTCAGCAATATCGTTAATGCGTGAATCATCTTGCCATTGAGCAATACCGATCAGACCAAAAATCAAGACAACGAGTGGCGCAACCCAGCCGACAGTGTCCCAGGTGGAACGTGAGCCAAACGACCAGGTTCCAGAGGAACTCGCGAAAACTGGTTTCTGAATCCAAACTTTTTCTGCTTTTCTGACGGAAAGCGCTTTCATGCGAGCAGCGTAAAGGCGATCTTTAATGCTGGCAGGCAGAGCTTGAGAGCCTTGACTGAGCAAAGCGGCACTAGCCTGACCAAATTGGTCAGCTTGGATCGGGGTTAAGAGGTCTTCGGCGCGGTTCACAGGGTAATTCCTTTTAATTTCAATGCTTTAGCTAGAGCTTGAGTAGCTCTAGAACAATGCGTTTTGACACTGCCCTCGCTACAACTCATTGCTTTGGCAGTATCAGTAATGCTTAGCTCATCCCAATAACGCATCAGGAAGGCTTCTCGTTGACGAGCGGGTAATTTTGATATTTCTAACTCTAATGCCTGCAGCAGTTGGTTGCGTTCTAGTTTATGTGCCCCATCTTGGTGAATTTCACTGTCATCCGGGGCTGAAAGTGACTCCAGAGGGTCAAAATCATCGTTTTCATCTGATTTCTTCCCCATATTGGAAAAGAGGGTGACCCAGGTATTTCTGACTTTTTGCCGCCTAAACCAGTCATGAATGCAATTTTGTAAGATTCTGGTGAAAACTAGGGGTAATTCAGCTGCTGGCCGATCCCCATATTTCTCTGCCAGTTTAATCATGGCATCTTGCACAATGTCCAAAGCTGCATCGTCATCTCGCACGGCGTAGACCGCTTGCTTAAAAGCTCGCTGTTCTACGCTACTGAGAAAGTCGGATAGTTCTTGGGCTGACGCCATGCAAAGGATTAGACCTTAATCTGTAAGTGTGGAGCTA
>CAIMOW010000119.1 GCA_903843235.1 uncultured beta proteobacterium
ATTTTTGGTTGGGGATGCAGTTGCAATGGGATTTGCGGCAGGCTAAAAAATTGCGACTACCTAAAATTAAACCGCTCAAACGAGAGGCCGTTTCAACGGTTTAATTAGAGGGTAGGGCTGCTAACACCACATAGCGCGCATAGGCCCTATTATTCTTTTAAGGCACCAAGCTTAAGAATAAATACTCAAAGAAAATAATGAGATGAACTATTCCTTGTAGCATGGTAGTCCTACCAATTGCTAAAGTGAGTGCCCCAATAAAGAAGGATAGGTACATCAGCACCATGTTGAGCTCACTAATTCCTAGGCTAAGCGGCAAGTTAAAGAAGATGGCAATGGCCGCCACCGTCGGAATAGTGAGACCAATACTCGCTAAGGCTGATCCCAAGGCTAAGTTCAAACTACTTTGCAGGCGATTGACTCTAGCTGCTCTCACGGCCGCATAACCTTCGGGCATTAATACTAATAGGGCAATCGCAATACCGACAATAGTCTTGGGAGCCCCAGCAGCATCGACTCCAGCCTCAATCACAGGGCTTAGTATTTCTGCTAGCCCCACTACAGTTAGTAAAGAAATCAATAGCAAAATACAGCTAACTAAGGTTTTGAAGTTGCTGGGTTTTTCAGCATGAGCATTGTTATTGGTTTTTTGGTTCTTTGCTTTGGGTAAGTAGTAATCACGGTGAGTAATGGTCTGAAAAAGCAAAAAAGCAATATATAAAGCAAAGGAGGCAATCCCCGCAAAGGCAAGTTGACTCTTGGTGAAGTCTGGCCCTGGAGTGCTAATGGTCACAATGGGCATTACTAAAATAAAAGTCGCTAATGCAGTGAGCACAGCAAGGGCGGAATTGGTTCCTTCATTACGAAAGATCATTTCATGATGTTTGATGCCGCCCATAAAAATACACAGTCCAATTACGCCATTGACCACAATCATAACTGTTGCAAATACGGCATCACGAGCGATAAATTCTGATCCTTCATGGCCTGAAAGCATCATCGCAATAATAAGAGACACCTCAATAATGGTCACGCTAATGGAGAGTACCAAGGTGCCAAATGGTTCACCCGTTTTATGGGCAATCACCTCCGCATGATGAACCGCAGAGAGAACGGCCCCAATCAAAATGGCCGCGAGTAGCGCAATAAACCAGGAGTGGGTGAGTAAGTTGGCCATAAGATTTTTGATCAGTTGATGTATCCGCTTGAGTGAATGTGAAGAATGCTAATAATGGGTAATATAGAGCAATCCCATCTTAAGGCGTTGAGAGGTATGAAGGCAATTGTTCTGTTTGGTCATGGTGCACGTGATGCCCGCTGGCGTGAGCCTTTTGAGCGCTTGGCGACTCTATGGAAGGCTCAGCACCCAAATACCCCAGTTCAGTTAGCCTTTTTAGAAATGATGGAGCCGAGCTTAGAAGTGGCAGTTGCCAGCCTTGTTAACGCAGGCGCTTCTGAGATTGTGGTCGTTCCGGTATTTTTTGGTCAGGGTGGTCATTTGCGTAATGACTTTCCAGTACTGCTCAACTCTTGCCAGGAAAAGTTTCCCCAGGTGACTTTAAGCGCGACGCTTGCTGTTGGCGAGGGTGAAGCTGTTTTGCAAGCCATTGTCGACTTCGGTGCTAGGGCTCTGTAAACCTTCTTTTACTTTTGCATGAGATTTTTCTTGTAGAGCCTCACCAATCATGATCAGTGCTGGTGAGCTAATATCAAACCATTGATCAGCTGCGCCTTGGGCCAATTCTTCTAGTGTGCTTGACCAATGTCGCTCTCTTGGGGTGCTTACTGCCTCTAGAATATGCACTGGTGTTTTGCTTGTGTGATTTGAATTTTGATTGATGAGTTGCTGGGCAATCATGGCCGCATCTTTTCGTCCCATGTAATACACCAAGGTATCTGCACTAGGATTGGCAATCGGCTGAGTTGTAGTTCCCATATTTTCTGTAGCTTGTGCCAAAGTAATAAAGGCCACGCTTCTCGAGACACCACGCAGAGTCAATGATTTCTGCAGGCTCGCTGCACCAGCTAATGCCGCGGTGATGCCAGGAACTACTTCTACTGCAATACCTGCATTCTTGAGTGCTTGCAATTCTTCATCGGCTCTACCAAAGAGCATTGGGTCGCCACCTTTTAAGCGCACGACCGTTTGATGTTGTTTGGCAGCATCTATCAGGCGCTTATTAATAAAGTGTTGAGCAGAAGAGAGTTTCCCGCAGCGTTTACCAATAGCCACTTTAATGGCTTGGGGACAAAGCTCAAGCATCTCTGGTTCAACCAAGGCATCATGAAACACGATATCCGCTTGAGTCAAAAGCTTAGCACCCCGCACAGTAATGAGATCCGCAGCACCAGGACCGGCGCCAACTAAGTAAACTTTTCCGTAGGTAATGTTATTCATGAATTTGCTTTGATTAAGCTTCTAGCAATGTACGCTGTAGTGAAGTTCTTTTTTTGCGCCAACTATTTTGAGTTGTTACTGAGAACAAGTCAAATTGCTGAAGACCTATAGCCAGATCCTGGTCTGGGCGCAGTTCAAATGCATCAAAACCAACACGCGCACCCTGGAGCAATTGATCAATCAGTACGTCGCCAATGGCGCGTACTTCATTTTCCCAATAAAAGCGTTGACGTAATAGGGCAACGGTACTAAAACTTCTGCCATCCCTAAAAATCGGAAAATGCGCCGCCACTACCGGCCACAAGATTTTGCCTGCTTCGATAATCTCAGCATGTTTGAGGATGTCATCATCCGCGGCAAACCAAACACCGATTTCACCTTGTTTGACACGCTCAATGATGTCGGTATTTTTATGATCTGCGTTGTAATGACTGCACCACCAATGAAACGGCACCAACACCTTATTGAATCCATGTTCTTGATTTGGCGATTGCAATGGAGCGCCTTCATCACCTTCACCATCCCACACTTGCCACTCATTGACTGCTAGGCTTGCCTGCCCATCTTTAGGAAAACGAATAATTTGTTTGTTCATGATGAGCTCGCAGCACTTTCTGTTTTATCTTCCGCCCTATCTTTTTTCTTAGCGTTTTTATAGGCCGCCTCTTTGAATGACGCCACACCAATTCTGCGATAGGAGTCGAGAAAGGATTCATCATCCGTGCGATGTTCAACATAAGTGTTAATGATCTTGGTTATCACATCGGGGATTTCATCGGCGTAAAAAGAGGGTCCAATCACCTTACCAATGGCAGCATGATTGCCTTGTTCGCCACCTAGGGTAATTTGATACCACTCCTCACCATCTTTATCGACACCGAGCACGCCAATGTTACCTACGTGATGGTGGCCGCAAGAGTTAATACAGCCTGAAATATTTAAACTGATATCACCTAGATCAAATAAGTAATCTAGATTATCAAAACGCTCTTGAATTGCTTTGGCAATGGGTAGTGACTTTGCATTGGCTAAGGAGCAGAAGTCGCCACCAGGGCAAGCAATGATGTCGGTGAGTAGACCAATGTTCGGCAGGACAACATGTTGTTGCTTAGCCGCTTGCCAAAGCGCCAATAGTTTGGATTGTTCCACATCCGCTAAGACTAAGTTTTGTTCATGTGTGACACGCAATTCACCAAAGCTATATTGGTCTGAAAGATCAGCAATGGCGTTCATTTGGGCAACCGTAGCATCGCCAGGTGCAACCGTGCCATGTGGCTTGAGAGATAAAATCACGCTTGTATAGCCTGGCACTTGATGCGGCTTAACATTGCGCTCGAGCCAGCGAGTAAAGGCGGAGCGCTCAGATTCTGGAGCGCTCGCAATAATAACTTCATTGCTTAAAGCGCTCAGTTGCTTGTATGCGGGTTTAGTAAAGTGTTGAGCAACACGGTCCCATTCAGATTGGGTAAAGTTGTCATCACCATTTTTGATGTGCGCCCATTCACCTTCAACTTGACGGGCAAACTCTTCTGGTCCTAAAGCCTTTACCAAAATCTTAATGCGTGCTTTGTAGAGATTGTCTCTGCGACCAAAGCGGTTGTATACGCGCAGCAGCGCTGTTAAGTAACTGGGGAGCAACTGCCATGACAAGTCTTGTTTAATCAGTTGACCTAGTATTGGCGTGCGACCCATACCGCCGCCAGCATAGATATCAGCAACGAGTTCGCCTTTGGGGTTTTTCTTAAGCTCAATACCTACGTCATGACAGAGCAGTACTGTGCGATCTTCTTTGGCACCATTAATCGCAAATTTAAACTTGCGCGGCAAGTGTGCAAATTCAGGATGCAAGGTGGACCATTGACGCAGCAACTCACAAACCGGGCGGGGGTCAATGTATTCATCACCGGCAACACCAGCAAAGGCATCGCTCGTGATGTTGCGAATGCAGTTACCTGAAGTCTGAATGGCATGCATCTCCACCTTGGCAAGTTCAGCCAAAATATCGGGCGTTTGCTCTAACTCAATCCAGTTAAATTGAATGTTTTGACGAGTAGTGAAGTGACCATAACCACGATCATATTTTTCCGCAATCAGAGCCAAGGTGCGCAATTGCTTCGCACTTAACAGACCATAAGGAATGGCAACGCGCAGCATATAAGCATGGCGTTGGTGGTAAAGACCATTTTGCAAGCGCAGTGGGCGGAACTCTTCCTCGGCTAAAGTGCCATTCATGCGTCTGGCTACCTGGTCTCTAAATTGGGCAACCCGTTGATCTACAAGGGTTTGGTCGATAGCGTCATATTTATACATAGCGGATGATTGTCGTAGATTAGGGATATAACTTCAAATACTCAAAAGTCTCGTCTATATATCTATTTACGTATATAGATGGGGTTTTGGGGAATGCAGTCTATTTAGTTATTTCTAGTGACTGTGTGGGCACCCATAACCTGCAAGTTTTTACCGCATAAGTTGCAAGTTCATGAAGGTGCTCTCAACGGAGATATCTGGCAGCTTTTCTCCATAAGTGATGCGACTTATGGATTTACCGATAGATTTCTTTTCGATTTCCGATTTCAATCACTAAAACGCAAAGCTGGCCATCCTGAATATCGCAGATAATTCGGTAATCGCCAACCCGGTACCGCCAATATGTACCTAATTTAGGGCCGGTGAGCACTTTTCCAATTGAGCGCGGATTGTCGCCTTCAGAAATTCTCTCGTCCATAAAATCCAAGATACGGATAGCGCTTTGTTTATCCAGCTTTTTGAGCTGTTTGCGAGCTGAATCGGAGTACTTAATGATCCAGGCCAAGATCGCCCCTTACCTCTGCAGAAGAAAAAGTGCTTTCCTCGCCTTTACGGATGCGTTCCATGGTCGCGTCGGCTAGGTAAAAATCTTCTAAATCCTCAAGGCCATTTATAACCAGCTCTCGAAGATAGTAGGCTTTTGTTCTGCCTGTGGCCGATGCTAAATAATCTAGTCGTTGTTCAATAGCAGGATCTAAACGTATTGAGGTAGCCATCATTGCTCCAAATTGAATATATGTATTCAATGTATCACATTGAGGTAAGGAAGCCAACCCCCTGTATTCCAAAACAACAGTTAACTTAAATTATCTTGACAAAATTACTCCCGCCTGCTAGAGTAATAAACATGAATCCCAATCTTGAATCAAAACAAAATGAATTACCCCAGCTTGCGAAAGATGGGCTCAGGGATTGGGTATCTATCTCGCGATACATATTAGAAGTAGATGAAAAAGGTTCTTGGAGCGCTTCAAATCGCACTTTTACTGATTGGTTAACATCTCTTAGCGCGCAACTATCTATAACCGAAAGTGGTTTGTGGAGATATTACCGCGCTGGAAAATACTATCAATCATTGGCTGCAAATTTAAAAGCAAAGGGTGTGGACACGCCTTCATTTGAGTTCTTGTCGAAAAAAGTAAGTCCAGAAAATTTAGAGACTCTTGAAAAGATTGAAAGAGTGGCGCCTGAGAATATATTTAATGAATTAGCTGTCAGGGTGATTCAATGCTCAATTAAACGTAGTGAGCTGAGAAGTGAATGGGTGGCTTATCGCAAGGTTTTAGATGGCAAAACTGCAAGGGGTATCGGCGTAGTTGCACCAAGAGCTGATCTTACGAATCACATTCAATTATTGATGATTGGTGAAGCTGAGGTACAGGCAGCTCTAAATAGCGCAAGTAAGGATTGGACGGGGTTTGATGCTCCACAAATATTCAGGGTAGTGCCCAAGCTTCGTATCAAGGCTAATGAAAAATCCTTTAAATCGTTTGAAGCGGATGCCGCAATACTATTTCAAGGGGATGCAAATGCACCAGTTGAATTTTTTGAAATCGACATTAAGTCACACAATGACCTAGATATCCCTTATGACTCGTTTCTGAAAAAAGCACCTTATTTTGATCGTCAGTGGGTCGCTTTCCATAAATTCAATGATCAAGTTGGTTTAGTTGGCATTCCCGAACATGTGGGCATTCTTTTGCTCGATGGTGGGGAATTTAAAGTTCTACGAAAAGCCAAACTTAGCCCTTTGGCGGGAACAAAGTCTTTAGAGACGGCAAAGGTTTTGTTGACGAAATTTTTAAAAAGTTAATTTTTTTTGTGATTTTAAGTCCCGCCAGCGAGAATAAAAAGTAAAAATATGAAAATTAGAGCAATACGCCTTCCCGCAGATGGCAAAGAGAGAATGAAGGAGATCGTTAACAGATCAAACAGCCGCCCCACTGGAAAGTATCCAAGCTGGAAGATGGGGCGATTTATGCAATGGGAAACGGTGGATCACTTAAAGGCATTTAGAAGTCTAGATGCAGACCCTAAAGTCCATTCATTTGAAGAACAGCCATTATTAATTGAGTATGAGAGCGGAGGGTTCTTGCACATCGAGCGCCCACATATTTTGGTGGTTACCGGACATCAAAAAGAGTTATGGACGATCAAAAAGTCATCAGAAACATTTAATCGAATTCAACGGGCCGAACAGGAAGAGTTGAGTCTTCATTTGCTAAGACATGGGTACCCTTCAGTTTCCAATTGATGCTAGTGGGATCCAAGAAATTATGGATAGACGTTTTGAGTCAAAAATTGAGACATATTTAAATAGCGCCCTCACCCCTCCTTCGGATGCATCCTCACCTAGTGCACCGCTAGATAAATTTCCCAAAAAGCAGTTGGGTGAATTTCGAAAAAGAGGAGTGCACTCAGAGCTCAAGCACGCTCCCCAAACTTGGGCCACACTCTAACCAAACCTTTCCAAGTTCAAGGGTTTTAACCAGAAGATATGCTTTTCGTAACTTTTGGGCCGCTAGATCTTATCGGTGGCGATTTAATGAATTAAATATTTTTTTAAAATCAACGTGTTATAGTATTTTTGAATGAAGTTGCTCAAAAACCAGTGGAAACTTGAAGCTTATGCGTAAATTACTTGCAGATTATGGCGGAAGGCGGTTTTATAAATGCTTGATTTCATATGGACGGCGACTTGCAAGTTATGGGTCACCACACAGTGACTTTAATGACTTAGGTTCTGGGAGTTACAGCTCTTAACCACATTCCTTCAACCTGTTTGGTCATATTTTCCGGTATCAGCTCAACGTCAGGATGTTCTAAGGTGTAAACGCGAAAGATTTCATCGGCAAAAGCTTGACCAATTTCTAGGACATCAGCGAAATTAAGAACTACTTTCTTGAACCGATCAAATCTTGCAATGAGTCGCTTTGCTTGGGATCTCGAGACCAACTGCTCATCGCCATATTGAACTAACTTCATTGGCACGACAGTTTTGGAAAACTCAAAATCATCGGGTGCATTGGTGAACTGGGCATATACATCGTTGGCGGTTCGGGTGCTATTCAAAGGGATGCTCATAAAAACAAGCGTTCCATTAGGGAATATTCCCTTAGCTTCATGCAATATGTCTTCAGCGAGCTTGGTGTTGTGATGAAACTCTAGCTTGTTAGCATTTATTTCAAACCAGTCAAACATGCGAGAAGTAAAGAAAACTCCTTCCCCGCTATGTTTACTGGGGTCGCTGGTAAATTTGCCCTTAGATAGTTCGAATAAGGCTTGTCGCATATCCGCCAATTGGAGTGCGCTTGCAATTTTTGCGAATATGCCAATGCCATTGTCTGATATGGCTAAAGTGAATCGAGCCTCTGTTTGTCGAGCCCAAACAAGTACTTCACTTCCACCAGAATGGTCAATAGCATTGTTGAGCATTTCTGTAAATCCATGATTTGCGATATTGAGGATATTTGATGGCAGACTAAAGTATGGTCTAAAGTCTTTTGCCCAAGCAATGTCCTCTTCAAGATTATTAATCTTATAGAGTTTTGATACCTGTCTTTGATAGCCTAGGCTAAAGATAGGTCTCGTAGAAGGACCACTACGCGCAATCCACCCACTTTTTTCAAGCTGCTGGATGTAATTATTGGCCCCAACCCGAGAAATGCCTAGTTGAGCCATGTAATGGCGTGTCAAATCCTGAGGATGGGTGACCACATCCTGTGTGACACTGGAAATCAACTGGTTGATTTTTGATGGTTTTGCCATATCAATACACTGCCAAGTTAAGTTAGCATAACTATAAACTTAAATATAGGTAACTGTAAAGTTATTCATAAGAATAGGGTATTTAATAGAGGAATTCTAGGTTAGCAGACAGTATTTCTAAGGGTATTATTTAGTGATAATATTTCTATGGAAATATCAGGAATCTTTATGAACGCACCTTACCAACAAAAGCCAGCCTCTAGTGCAGCCACAGTTCTGGGCAAGGCTGTGGTGCATGCCGCAGACCGCTTAGGGATTTCTCATGCTTTATAGGCCAAAGTGCTTGGATTGAGTGCGACCACCATTACTCGTTTGTATCAAGGTAGCTATGATTTAAAGGAAATCGGTAAGGAGTGGGATTTTTCACTACTCTTTGTCCGTATGTATCGATCCTTGGATTCGATTGTTGGGGACGACAAAGCGGCTCATCAATGGCTACACAATAACAATTTAGGCTTAAACGAAAAGCCAATATCCTTGATTCAAACTACGGAGGGCTTGGTACGTGTTGTTCAATATTTGGACTCCTCACGCGCTAGCATCTGAAGCCTTCGAATGGAAGGGTAAGGCTTGGCGGATAGTTGAAGCGCAACATACGGCTTCCACGATGAAGCTGGTGGATACCTTGGCTGAGCAAGATTTGCTAGAGACTTTATTGGAAGGTAGCAAACCAAAGCTTCGGTCAGAAGCGCTCGGATTACATTATTTGTTATCGACCCCCTTTTAGATATAGCCCCAAAAGAGGGGGTCTAGATTTAGATCTGAGATTGATCCGAGAGTCTTTTATGGCGCGGAGTCAATGCGGACAGCGGCCGCAGAATTGGGTTACTGGCGCTGGCGCTTTGTCAAAGATTCAGTTGGCTTAGATCATCTGAGTCCTCTAGCACACACAGTTTTTTCTTGCGAACCCGCGTGCAGTGCAGTAGACCTTCGTACAGAACCTTTTTTGAAGCACCAGTCCATTTGGTTGGATTCAGATCAATATTTGGGGACGCAACATTTAGCAAGGGCGACCCGTAAGTCCAGCATTCAGTCCATCCTGTATCAATCCACGCGTGATCCACAGCCCTCATGGTGTATTGCTATATTGGATCCTTTGGTTTTTAAAGGGGTGAGGCCTGAAGTAGATCCGCAAACCTAGTTTTTATCTGTCAATCAATCTAGCGTTAGTTTGAAAAGTCAAACAGTGGCTTATACATTTGAAGTCAATGATCTAGGTGGAGGCCTAAAAAATACACTTAAATAAGATAGGCTAGTATTAGAAATAAGTAGTAAGTAAAACCAAGAAGAATTTAAAAATAAATCATTGGAGACAATATGAACGTATTAAAAGCTGCCAGCCTGCTGGCAACACTATTAGTTAGCACCGCTCTATACGCAGCAGAAGCCACATTACCCTTACCAGCGGCTCAAGGTAAGGGGTTTACACAAGAAGGTATTGCCAAAATCGATGGATTCTTTGCTGAACAAATTGCCGCAAACCAGACCCCAGGCGCAGTACTGGCAGTGGCAAAAAATGGCAAGTTAGTCATTTATAAATCGTATGGCTATTTAGATAAGTCAAGCAATAAGCCGATGACTAAAGATGCTATTTTCAATTTAGCATCAATGACCAAAGTGATGGCTGCAGTTGGTGGCCTCACGTTTTATGAGGAGGGCAAGCTGCCACTCAATGCACCCATCTCTCATTGGCTCCCACAATTTAAAGATACCAAAGTAGGTCAGGTGGATGCCGATGGTAAGCTAGCGGCAGTACCTGCTAAAAATCCGATTACTGTTCAAGATTTGATGCGCCATACCAATGGCCTCACCTATGGGGCTCGAGGCAATACTCCAGTTCATAAATTATTTCCACCAGCATCTGCGACTGCAGCGATGAACTACACCGGAGATCAGTTTATTGATAAGTTGGCTGCTACTCCATTATTGTATGAACCAGGTACTGTTTGGGATTATGGTTTCGGTATTGATGTACTTGGCCTGATTGAAGAAAAAATTGCTGGCAAATCGCTCGGCAGTGTTTTGCAAGAGCGCGTCTGGAGCAAAGTGGGTATGCCTGATACCACTTTCCAGGTAGCCGATAAAGATCGTGCGCGCTTAGCACAACCCTTACCAGTCGATCCTTTAACTGGCAAAGCCCAGAAGCTAGATATCCTGACTGAGAAGGTGAAATTTGATTGCGGTGGTTCTTGCGCTTTTTCAACAGCGGGTGACTACGTTCGATTTGGACAAATGCTATTGAACGGTGGAAGCCTAGATGGCAAGCGTGTTCTTGGTCCGCAGACAGTGGCTTTCATGACTTCAAATCACTTGAATAAAGACATCAAAAATATGGTGGGTGGCACAGAACCAGGCCGGGTAGGTTATGGTTTTGGTTTAGGTGTTGCGGTTCGTATGGAGCGGGGCCTATCTGCGATCAATGGCAATGTTGGTGACTACACTTGGAATGGCGCTAATGGCACTATCTTTTGGGTTGATCCCAAAGAGCAAATGGTAGTCGTCATGATGTCAGTGGCACCAGGAGAGATTCGGAAAGTGCATCGCGAGAAGTTAAATGCACTCGTCTATGGAGCGCTTGAGAAGTGATTACTTTGAGATAGAACGTGGCCAAGGATGCATATGTTGCTACTTGGCAAGATCCTCATATAAGCCTTCAAATTCTTGAAGGCTTTTTTTCAAAGCTGAATATCACTTAGGGATTGGAGTACGGAACTTCTTTTTGCCTCAGGTCATCCGAATATCCCCCATTAAAAATATTAGCATTGCCCTAAGAAGAGGGTTGGTACAAAGTGGAATGTTTCATCGATTCATTTTATCTACCCATCAACCATTGTTTAAATATGGATTTGATGTCTAATAAAATAGAACTTTGGGAAATGAGTAAGGACGCAGCTGTGAAACAATTTTTACGGAGGGTTTTGCAATGACATAACTAACTAAAAGGAGTTTGTTATGTCGAGGACATTTAGACGCAAAAATCAGCCTCATGAATATTTATGGGTATTAAAAGACTGGGAGCTTTGTCTAAGGGGAGGGCCCAGTATTAGGCATGACCCCGGTTCATGGGCTGGACGAAAAGCCATAGCAATTTTTCATTCCGACAAAAATGTCACTATGGGTGATTCTGCAGAACGCTGGTATCGCAAGAAATATGATCATCAACGCCGGACAAGAAATAACAGAGTCATGAAGCAATGGATAGATGGGAAGGATTTTGACCCTATCTTTGAAGATCGCCACAAGCATGAGGCTAATTATTCTTGGTGGTAGGGGCGGACTATCTGCGATATTTTTCCAATAAAATCTGATTTAATATTTCTTAAAGTATACAAATTACAATTAATGTATATAATAAGAAACATTATGGATATAGCCACAGACCATGCAAAACCTCAAAATCCCCTTTCCCTGTTGAGCTTAGGAGCTCAAATCACAGCCAGGAGAAAGGTGCTCAAGGTTCGCGCGCAGTCATGCGCGGGGGCTGCGGGTATTTCTAGGGTGACATTGCATCGTATTGAAAAGGGTGAACCTTCAGTGAATGTAGGAGCTTATTTGCAAGTATGTGAGGTCTTGGGTTTGCATCTGGTTTTGCTGCCTTTAGGTTCTCAGGAATTGAGGCAAGAAAAAAAGTTAAAAAAAGACAGCGCCTCAAATAACGTTGTGCCCCATATTCGTATTCAGGACTACCCCCAGTTAAAAGCTTTGGCTTGGCAGTTAAAGGCCGACATGTTGTTGACAGATGATGAAGCAATAGGGATCTATGAGTGTAATAAACGTTTTTTGGATGTAGAGCTTCTTGATGATCATGAAAGAGCGCTAATGCATAGATTGCGAATATAGACCCATTGCTTTCTAAATCCTAAATTCGCGATAGTGCCTATAGAGATTGGCGATTGATGCAAAGCCTAGAACTACGATCAATACTGAGAAAAGATAGTCGATGGTCAAGTAATTGAAGATGCCAAGTTGAATAGCTGCCACAGCCGCAATGAATGCACCAAGCGCCCCAAAGACCACTAGCTTAAATTGGGGAATAAAGGCACCCAAAGTAATGGCCACAAAAATCAAGATGAGATCTGAAACGAGTTTGTCGGCAGTTTCAAAAATACGGTTAGTCAACTCAGGGTTGGTGAGCTTACCTACAATAGCAATGACTAAAATGGCAGCGAGCACTGCAAAATTTAACTTCGCCTTGCTGAGGATGTCTTTAAGCTGCTCGTTCATCATTTCTGCATTTTCTATTTAAGAAGTGCTGCCATTAAATACCAGACTCATACCAATCCACAAAATAACAAAAGCAACCAGAGCAGTGAAGCCCAGTTTTTTGAGGAAGTAGCCAAGGGTATCCATATACGCTTCATCATTTTTGCCAAAGTACTGGTCAAAGCGCTTCCAAACCAGGCGACCTATGAAGAGCGGTAAAAGGATGGCAACAATGCCAAGAACAACAGTGAGGGTTGTATTCATCTGGGTTTGCTAATTTCTAGGTGGGAAAGCCATAAAGCATACAGGGGTTGTCTACCAAGATGGCTTTTCTCAGTGATTCGTCAGCAACCCATGAGCCAAGGAGGTCACACAGGTCAGCATCATGGGGCATGTGTTTTTTGACCATTACATGCGGCCAATCACTGCCCCAGATGAGTCGTGTAGGGTTTGCTGCAATAACGGCGTTATTGAATGGACGCATGTCAGCATAAGGCAGATCGCCATCGCAAATGCGATAAGGCCCCGTCATCTTGACCCAGGCTTTTTGATCTTTCATTAAATTGAGTAGACCGACAAATCCCTTATCACCGATGCCATGCTTTGCATGCGAATAACCAAAGTGCCCAAACACCAAATCTACTGGGAAGTTCGCAAACGTTTTATCCAGATCGGGATATTCATTGACATGCATCAGTAACTCAAGATGCCAACCGAAGGGCGCAATACGCTGGGCTAATGCAGTGAGCTCGTTGATGGGTAGGCCGGCTGATTTATCTGCTACATCCACAATATTGCAACGCAGTCCTCTCACTCCTGCCGCATGGAGTTGCTCTAGTTGAATATCACTGATTTTCTGTGGATCAGAATCAACTACTGCAACACCGCGAAACTTTTCTGGATTAGAACTCAAGGCGGCAAGCATGGCGCGGTTGTCGCTGCCATAGACACTTGGCTGAACCAAAACGGCACGGCTAATGCCGAGCATAGCTAGCAGAGCGTTGTATTGCGCGAGCGTAGCATTAGGCGGCGTGTAGATGCGTTCATTCGCATAAGGGAAGACGGTTTCAGGTCCGCAAACATGCGCGTGACAATCTACCGCCCCAGCTGGAAATACGATCTTGGGTGAACGGATTTCTGGATCTGGAGCCTGACAGAGTGGTGCGAAGACTTGGTGCGCTAATTCAGACATTAATGAAAAATGAATTTATTGTGGTTCGATATTGGCGTCTTTGGCAATCTTCTGATACTTGGCCATTTCTTCGCGAACAAACTTGCCAAACTCTTGCGGGCTCATTGGCGTTGCTTTGATACCTTTGGTCTCGTAAGCATTTTTAACTTCAGGATCCTGCATAGCTTGATTAATATCCATATTCACTTTTTTCACGATAGCAGCAGGAGTTCCTGCTGGAGCCCACACACCAAACCATAATGCGATCTCAAAGTTGGAGTAACCCTGCTCTGCAATAGTGGGAATATCAGGAACGGCAGCATTGCGGGTTTTGCTGGTGAGGCCCAGTGCGCGCAATTTCCCCCCCTTGAGTTGACCAATAGCAGTATCCAATGGGGCCATATAAAAAGCAGTACGACCCGACATCGTGTCCTGAATGGCTTCAGGGGATCCTTTGTAAGGCACATGAATGAGTTTCACACCCATCATTTGATTGAAGTACTCTGCTGCCAAGTGAGTTGAACTACCAACGCCAGCAGAAGCAAAAGTGATTTCACCTGGTTTGGATTTGGCGGTAATGATGAGATCGCGAATGGTTTGATAAGGGCCATCAGCGGCGGTAATCATGACATAAGGGGTTTGGCCTAAGATGGCAACATCAATCAAACTCTTGAGAGGGTCGTATGGGAGTTTCTTATAAATAGCAGGATTGGCTGCATAGGAAGCTGATTGCACGAGCAGGGTATAGCCATCAGGCTCTGCGTTGACGACTACGCCTGTGCCAATCAGGCCGCCAGCACCTGGGCGATTTTCAATAATGACGGGTTGCTTCCAGGTATCCGTTAGGCTTTTCGCCACTACGCGGCCTGCAATGTCGGCACCAGAGCCTGTGGTGAGGGGGACTATCATTCTGACAGTGCGATTGGGGTAACTTTGGGCGCTCGCTAGGCCTGTCAGCAGCGATAGGCTAGTTACTACGAGAGCTATAAGTAGGCGAGGGGTGTTCTTTTGTTTGTTCATGATGTCTCCTTAATATTTTTTATAGATTCGTTGGATAATCTAACATGCCCTTGAGGTTTGTAGCTATAAGACAAACACCTAATGAGGAAAAAGCAGCGTATTAAATAAAGCTAAAACTAAAAATAAACCAAAAATGCAAGGTAGAGACAGATGAACCAGACAAGTAGCAAACAAGCTCAGAACACGATTAAGGTGAATGGCTTGGATGTGGCCTATCGTTTTGACGGTCCAGAGAATGGCCATGTGATTTTGATTGCCAACAGCCTCATGTCTGATTTGAGCATGTGGGATTGGAACGTACCTGCTCTAGCTGATCGCTATCGTGTACTGCGCTATGACAAGCGTGGCCATGGTGGATCACAAACTACTCCCGCTCCTTACAGCATTCCGCAATTGGTTGATGACGCTGTAGCGCTATTAGATGCTTTGAAGATTGATAAGGTACATTTCATTGGCCTATCAATGGGCGGCATGATTGGTCAGCAATTGGGCGCACGTTACCCAGAGCGCGTTTATTCACTTTCTTTATGTGACACCGCCAGTGAGATGCCTCCACGTAGTTTGTGGGAAGAGCGCTTTGAGATTGCGCGCAAAGAGGGTATTCCGGGTTTGGTTGATGGGACTATTCAGCGTTGGTTTACAGCCCCCTTTATTAAACGTGCCCCGCAAGATATTGCAAAAGTGCGCCAAATGATTTTGGGTACGGGGATCGAGGGTTACATTGGCTGCGCTAGCGCAGTGCGCGATATGGCTCAAACCACTATGCTATTAAAAATCAAGGCGCCAACCTTGGTTTTAACAGGGCGTCAAGATCCTGCTTGTACGGTTGATCAAGCGATTGTGCTCAATCGTATGATTGACGGATCCAAGATGGTCATTCTGGAAGAGGCTGCTCATTTATCGAATATTGAGCAACCAGAAGCATTTAATCGTACTGTTCGAGCATTTATTGATACAGTAGATAACACTTTATAAGGGGTCGATATGTTCGAAAATAATTCACAGTTATCAGTGACTCAGCTTCAAGAGATTCGTACGGCAGTACTGGGGGCAGCCGCTAAAGTGCCAGGAGCTCTGATAGGGCTCGGTATTTTGTTTATTGTCTTGGGCATGATTGGAGTGGCCGGTCAGGTAATGTTCTCATTTGTGACCATTAATGTGCTCGGCGCATTCTTGATTATTGGCGGAGGATTGCAGTTTGCCCATGCCATCAAATCACAAGGTTGGAAGAGTGTTGGCATTCAAGTAGTGCTTGCAGTTTTGTATATCGCCGCTGGCCTCTTCATTTGGGCATTTCCAATTCCTGCGTTAGAGGGAATCACTTTGTGGCTCGCTGCTATTTTCTTTGTCACGGGTTTCTTACGTTTAGTCTCAGCATTCCAGCATCGCCACTTTGGTGAATGGTTCTGGTTGGTGTTGTCATCCGCTATCTCTATCTTGATGGGCGTCATGATTATGAATGGCTACCCAGCATCTAGCTTGTGGCTCCCAGGGTTATTGATTGCGATTGAGCTTCTTCTGCAAGGTTGGTCAATGCTCTTCTTAGGGTTGGCTGCGCGCAACCTCATTAAGAGTAAATAAAATAGTGAAGCAGCTAGGGAAACATTACTGCACTGCAGATTAATAGATAGCAATGAAAAAAACTGACTTGTATAAAAATCTAGGCCTAGCGACAGCTCAACGCATGAAAAATGCTACGAAGCTTGCTAAACCTGGCGGTACTGATAAAGTGAAAACCAAAAAAGAACTGGCTAATGCAAATCCTTTGCTCGCTTCTTTGATGGGCAAAGCCAAGTCTAAGTAATAGCAGTATTTATTTTCGTTAAATGGATTTCAGTAAAAATGCGTAGCCATAGGTTTGCTCTTTTGCTGATCGCGCCATCGGTGATGTCTTGGGCGCAGATTGCGCCACCTCCAAACTACGATCAAAAGCTAAACGATATAGTGGTCAACGCCACGCGTTCGGGGACGCCTTTGGACGAGATGTCGCTCAACACAACGATTCTTACAAAAGAAGCACTAGAATCTTCTCCAGATCAAACGATTGATCAAGTTCTCAAGAATGTACCCGGCGTCTTTTTAAATGATGTGCCTTACTACCAAAAGGATCCAACCGGTCAAAGTATTAATGTGCGCGGCTTGGGCTATGGGCGCACGCTGGTATTAATGGATGGATTGCCAGCAAATGATGCTTTCTATGGAACGGTGCAGTGGAACTTGGTTCCCATGTCGTCGATTGAATCCGTTGAGTTTGTGCGTGGTGGAGTGTCGAGTCTATATGGCAACTACGGTATGGGTGGTGTCATCAATATCAATACCAAGACACCCAAAAATAGTTCTCAAGAGGTATCAGCAAGTTATGGATCATTTGGTACTGGCAATGTGGCAGCCTCAAAAGATTTAGTTGTTTCTGATGCCATGCAGATGCGTTTTTCTGCAGATTACTTTTCCAGTGAAGGTTTTCAGAATTACGCCACGATTTCACCTGGATCGCCAAGCAATATTAAAAATGGTATGGGAACGGATACAGTAAAAAATTCTAACGTTAGGCTGCAAAATTACTTTAAGCCATCGCAAGATACGACGGGGTTCTTGCGTATGGGCTATAGCACGATGGCTGACCTTAGCACCAACTATGCGATTGCGCCTAACTTTGTGCAGTCGGCAGATGTTGCTGGAGGAACAACAACCAGATTAGATGTTGATAAGAAATTTCAGGTCAATGTTTACTATCAGCAAACAGAGTTTTATAAGCAAAGCGGCTCTACTGCCACATCAGGTGTTAATGCAAATAAGCCTTATATCAATGCGAACTATACCGACCCCTATTCCACCGTTGGGGCTTCAGCTCAGTACACTCATGACTTGAATGCAGCTGGTATTGATCAATATCTTATTGGGGTAGATGCTAGAAATATTTCCGCATCTAACTTAACTAATAATTTGAACTCTAATGGTAGTGGAGCAGTTACTTCCGTCAATTATGCTGAGGGTCAGCAAAATTTCTATGGCTTGCTCGGACAATTAAAGTCAAATTCCAGTGCGATTCCATTTGAAACCACTTTGGGTGCGAGAGTAGATGCTTGGACAAGTCAAACACCAACCTTATATAACGCAGGTGCAAATGGCGCCAACCCAATTTATCAAGCGATTCCCAATAAAAGCAAGACTCAACTAAGTCCTTCTTTGGGCTTGCTATACAAAGCAAGTAGCGATTGGGATTTCCGCGGGGCTGCTTATCAAGCCTTTCATGCACCAAGCATGAATAACACTTTGCGGAGTTATGGCTCAACCTCAGGTGGCTACTTCTTTGCAAATCCAAATCTCACACCAGAAACCATGACGGGTTATGAGTTAGGTACAGACTACCGCTGGAGAGGCGGGTTTGCGCAATTGACTGCTTTTAATAACTATATTCAGAATGCGATTACAAGCTATAACCTTTCCACTGCCGCAGATCAATCTTTAGCCAATAGTCTTTGTGCCTCCGCGGGCAATCCAACTGGGTGTGCTCTAGGTAAGGTGAACTATTACACCAATCAACAAAATCTACTCAGCCGTGGCTTAGAGTTGCAATATCACCACGATATCAATCCTCACTGGGGAGTGGATGGTGGTTATAGCTATACCAATACCATCCTGACTTGGAGTGCGACGAGCGATCCGATCAATACTCAGGTGGGTGGCGTTCCTAAGAATATGGCTAATGCTGGTTTAACGTATTACCCTGTGCCCCAAGCAAGTCTGACCACTACGGTGCGCTATGTTGGTAATTCTTGGATGGCCACTGGCTCTCTGCCGGTGCCAGCCTACGCTGTCGTTGGCCTTAAGGCCAACTATCAGGTGACGCCTCAGGCCGCGGTCTTTGCATCGGTAGTGAACTTGTTAAATCGCCAATATGTCACATTCAATATTGCTTCGCAGGCCAGTGCTTACCAGGCTGGAATGCCGCAGGCCATTACGGTAGGGGCGCGGATTAATTTCTGATGAAGGTTTTTTGACGCAGTGCATCACAAATTTTGATTTGTGCCAATTTAAGAAAAATGCTTTAGGATTGTGGCAATGATGTAAAAAGCAGCAGTAGTGCTACATCTATTAATAAGAAAATAAAAACGACAGGGAGGCTTATCAATGAAGTTAAAAACTATTCATGCGCTGATGTTTGCTGCTGGTATGGCTGTTGCTACATTAGCAACCGCTCAAGCTCCAGCTGGCACGCCAGCGATTCCAGCAACTTGGGCACAAGGTCGTACAGCCGATGGTATGAATCCATCCTTGGCTCCAAATCCTCCTGGGATTTCTGCTATGCCGGCTGATGAGATCCCTGTGAGCAAGCTTAAAGTCCCAGCAGGATTCAAGATTGAACTCTGGGCATCTGGCATGCCAAATGGCCGCTCCATGACTGAGGCGCCAAGCGGCACTGTATTTGTGGGCACACGTTTTACCGGCAACGTTTATGCCGTAGTTACAAAAAATGGCAAGCGTGAAGTGAAGACGATTGCCAAAGGCTTGCATCGTCCAAATGGCGTAGCGTTTGCTAATGGCTCGCTCTATGTGGCTGAGCTCTCACGCATTATTCGCTATGACAACATTGAGCAAAATTTAGATAACCCACCAGCACCGGTAGTGGTGTTTGATGCACTTCCAAAAGATGAGCCGCATGGCTGGAAATTCATGACCTTGAGCCCTGATGGGCAGTACTTATACTTCCAAATCGGTACACCAGCAAATATTGTTGTGCCGCCATATACACATGCTGCGATTGTGCGTCTGAGTCTGAAAACGAATATTTTGGAGTATGTTGCCACTGGTGTGCGTAATAGTGTTGGTATGGATTTCCAACCAGGCAGCAAGGAACTCTGGTTCACCAACAATGGTCGTGACTGGGCTACTGAAGACAAGCCAGGCGATACATTGAATCGTTTAGTGCGTCCTAAGGGGATGAATTTTGGCTACCCGTTCTGTCATCAAGGCGACTTCTTGGATCCAGAGTTAGGCAAAGGTCGCTCATGCGATGAGTTTGATAAACCTGTGTTTAACTTGGGCGCTCACGTTGCTGCCTTAGGTATGCGCTTCTACAATGGCAAACAATTTCCAGCCGAGTACAAAGGCAATATCTTTATTGCAGAGCATGGCTCTTGGAATAAAACTAAGCGCGTTGGTTATCAAGTAGTGCGTGTAGTGCTTGACTCCAAAAATAATGTTGTGAAGTCTGAGCCATTTATTACCGGTTGGTTAGATGGTGAGAACTTCTGGGGTCGCCCAGTGGATGTGCAAGTTCTCAAAGATGGATCCATGCTGGTATCCGACGATGAGACCGGTTCTATCTTCCGAGTCTCTTACGCAAAATGAAATTGACGTTTAAAACGAAGGCCATCCTTGTGGTGGCCTTTTTTAATGCCCTTTTAGCCAGTGCCGTGGTCAATGCGGCCCCTCCTGATGCTCTTGCTGGACAAGCAAAAGCGCAAATCTGTTTTGCTTGTCATAGCGAAAATGGTCTTTCTATTTCATCAGACATTCCGAATCTAGCTGCTCAGCCTCCTTTATCGATCTTCTATCAGTTAATTCAGTTTCGGGGTCAACAACGCAAGGGTGGGGGAATGGAGGCTGTCACCATGACCTTAAGTGATCAAGATATGCGCGATATTGCTGCCTATTATTCAGCCTTGCCACCGCCACCAGCAAAATCTGCCAATGTGGACAAGATAGTTAAGGGTCAGCAAATTGCAGGAGCTCAATATTGCAATTCTTGCCATGGACCCGAATTGCAGGGCCAAAAGCATATTGCCCGTTTGGCTGGCCAATCACCTGAATATGTCACAACCCAATTGAAAAATATCCGTTCTGGTGCACGCATTGATATGGATGGCACCATGGGAAGTGCGGCGCGCGGTTTGAGTGATGAGGATATAGAAGCTTTAGCAACCTATGCCGCTTCGTTAAACTAGTGGCTTATCTCATCACACCTTAAGAATTCATTGCAGTCTAAAAACCATTTCTTACTCATTGATTTCTTAAAGGTCTTTGCCGCCTTAGCAATCATTCTTCATCATCTCTCTAGTTATGGGCAGTTGGCGGAGGACGCGCGGCAATTTTTGCCTGGCGTGATGACTTGGCTATTCGAGTATGGGCGTTATGCTGTGCAAATTTTCTTAGTGATGGGTGGTTACTTAGCTGCGCAATCTTTAACACGTACAAGTGATATTAGAAATCCACGCACAGCACTCAAACTTATTTTTAACCGTTACCTACGCCTCTTTGCTCCGTATGTTGTTGCATTGCTGATAACAATACTGTGCGCGTGGATAGCCCGGTTCTGGGTGCAAGATGAATTCGTTGGTGAAACAGAAACCCTCGGACAATTTTTAGCACACCTCTTCTTCTTGCAAGGCATCTTGGGTTTGGATTCGATTTCTGCTGGCGCTTGGTATGT
This sequence comes from uncultured beta proteobacterium, assembly GCA_903843235.1. Classification (GTDB taxonomy): domain Bacteria; phylum Pseudomonadota; class Gammaproteobacteria; order Burkholderiales; family Burkholderiaceae; genus Polynucleobacter. The sequence continues at coordinate 21,304 of CAIMOW010000119.1, forward strand.
TGCGATTGACTGGCAACTTTATGCAGTCCTCGCCATTATGTTGGGGATGTTTCCTAGTTTTCGATCTTTGATTTGGGTCTCGACGATTTTGATCGTAGCTTCTTTGTTGTATTTCAATCGCCTTAGCCATTATGAAAATTATTTCATCTACTTCATTGGCTCTTATGGCTTAGGGGTATTAGCGCAACTAGCGAAAAACTACGCCGATCCAACAGTCAATCGCTTGGCCAAGATTTTGATCATCATCATTGGTCTTATTATTTTGGTTTCGAGTTTTCATCATCTCTGGATCAGAAATATTCTGGCTTACTTTATAGCTATTGCATTAATCTTCTGGGGCGGTCGCGCATATAAAGATACGAAGCATGCCAAGATGCACAATCTGGTGTTTTCTATCTTATGGGGAAGCCGTAGATCCTATTGCGCCTTCTTACTGCACTTCTCATTTATCTTGCTCGCAAATACGATCTATATCGCATGGGGCATGGACCAGCGTCATGATGGAATGATGGCTATAGCAATGATGTTTATTGCTTTGGTGGCAAGTTGGATTGCGGCAAATTATTTATACCGCTTAGTAGAAGTGCCATCGCGGTATCTCAAGCTATAAGTATTACAACCCCAAATCTTTTAAGACGCGAAAAATTTCCCTATACGCTTTAGGCGGTTTGTTCTGCTCTTTTTCTCGACGGGCATTTCGAATGAGTGTGCGCATATTCTGAATATCCATGTCTGGGAACTTCTCAATCAGGGCAGTGATTGTTTCATCATTAGTGATGAGTTTGTCACGATAGCTTTCTAAAAAGTGCAGTTTGGCGGTTTCGGCCTTGCTAACTCCCTGAATGGCATCCAAGCGTTTCTGAATAGTCTCCAGCTCTTCTTCATTTAAAAAGCGCATGAGTTTGCCAAGGTACTGTTTATGACGACGAATTGCTTCAAAACTCTTGATCTTGGGTGTTTCAGCAATCGCGGTCTTGATTGCCTCATCCATGGGGATGGACTTCAATGCATCGCTGCTGAGCGCAGCCAGAACCTCTGCCAGTTTTTGGCGCTCTGTCATTTGGCGCTTTAGCTCAGACTTGCTTGGCCCCTCATTGGGGTCTTCCTTCTTGGGGGTGCGATTCTTTTCATTAACGTGCATGGGGCTATTTTAGACAGGTATTTACAGTTTCTAGCCCAATATGTAAATTTCTTCGCGAGGGAAAAAGTTGGTAATAATAGAGAGCAAGATATCGGTATTGATAAAAACAGAGACATGACTCAAACAATCCATAGTAATACTTACGACTACATCATCATTGGGGCGGGCAGCGCAGGTTGCTTGTTGGCCAAACGCCTGACTGAAAATCCTAACAAGCGGGTTTTATTGATTGAGGCTGGTAAAAGCGATAACTACATTTGGATTCATATTCCAGTGGGTTATTTGTATTGCATTGATAACCCACGCGCTGATTGGCGTTTTCGCACCAGTAATGAAGCGGGATTAAATGGACGCTCATTGCTATACCCCCGCGGTAGAGTGCTGGGCGGATGTTCCTCAATTAACGGCATGATTTATATGCGCGGCCAAATTGGTGATTATGAATCTTGGGTCACTGCAACCGCTGATGAGTCTTGGTCTTGGAAAAATGCACTCAGGCGTTACAAGCAAATCGAGGATTATCACAGTGATGCTAATGAGTGGCATGGTAAGGGCGGCGAGTGGACTGTTTCTAAGCAACGTTTGCGTTGGCCCATCATGGACGTGTTTAGGCAAGCAGCAGTTCAGGCTGGTATTCCGGCATCAGATGACTTTAATCGCGGTGATAACTTCGGCGTGGGTTACTTTGATGTGAGTCAACGTGCTGGCTGGCGCCTTAATACTGCTAAAGCGTTCTTACGCGATGCTGCTAAGCGTAGCAATCTCACCGTGATCACTGAAGCAATGGTAACGAAGCTCAAGATCGATCCAGCAAGTAAAGATTGCTACGGTGTTGAGTATCTTCGCAATGGCAATGCGGCTGAGGCAATATGCGCAATCGATCAGGGCGGTGAAGTCTTATTGGCTGCTGGCTCCATCGGGAGCGTGCAGATCCTAGAGCGCTCGGGTATCGGTGCTGCAGCGCATTTAGTAAGCCTGGGCATTCCAGTGATTAGTGACTTGCCTGGCGTTGGTGAAAACTTGCAAGACCATTTGCAACTGCGCATGATCTATAAAGTGAATGGCATTCAGACGCTCAATACCAAAGTCCATACTTGGTTTGGTAAAATGATGATTGGCTTAGAGTATTTGTTAAAACGTTCTGGCCCGATGTCAATGGCACCATCACAGTTAGGCGCATTCGCCTTCAGCTCATCAGAACAAAAAAGTCCTAATGTGGAATATCACGTGCAACCTTTGTCGCTAGAAAAGTTTGGCGAGGATTTGCACCCCTTTAATGCGTTTACTGCAAGTGTCTGCAATGTGCGTCCCACCTCCCGTGGCAGTGTGCACATCAATTCTGTTGATGCTGAGGCGCCCCCAGTGATTAGTCCGAACTATTTATCTACGAATGAAGATCGAAAAGTAGCCGCCGCGTCTTTGCGACTCACTCGCAAGATTGTTGAGAGTGCTGCACTAAAGCCATATATGCCTGACGAATACAAGCCCGGGAAACAATATCAAAGCGATGAAGAACTCATCAAAGCGGCTGGCGATATTGGTACAACGATTTTTCACCCAGTAGGTACTTGCAAGATGGGTCGTGCTGATGATCCGATGGCAGTGCTAGATTCTGAGTTACGAGTGAGGGGTATTTATCATCTGCGTGTGGTGGATGCTTCTGCAATGCCAACCATTACTTCTGGCAATACTGCAGCACCAACGATGATGATTGCGCAACGCGCTGCTGAGCTACTTACTGGTGAATAGGCCTCATAGAAATTCCCATTTACCTCTGAGCCACTTATTGCTAGCTCTGGCAATCGTTGCGGTATGGGGTACCAATTTCGTGGTGATTAAGATTTCATTAGCAAGTTTCCCACCATTTTTATTTGCGGCACTTCGCTATACCTTTGCTTTTTTACCTGTAGCCTTCTTTGTCCCTAAACCTAAAGTTTCTTGGGGTAATCTTTGCGTGTACGGGGTGGCAGTTGGAGTGGGGCAGTTCGGGGTGTTGTATTACGCCATTAACGGGCATATTTCTCCAGGCCTCGCTTCTTTGGTGATTCAGACCCAGGTCTTTTTTACGATTGGGTTTGCCATGTTTTTTGCCAAGGAGAGCTTGCGGCTGTACCAGATGGTGGCAGTAACCGTGGCGATGATCGGCTTGGTAATTATTGCAGTGCACACAGATGCCTCTACGACAGTCTTTGGTCTGGCCTTGGTAGTTTTAGCTGGCTTTTCCTGGGGTATCGCAAATACGACCAGTCGTCGTGCTGGGTCTATCAATATGTTCTCGTACGTGGTTTGGGCCAGTGCATTTGCCATTCCTCCTTTGTTTTTTATTTCCTTCATCTTTGAGGGGGGGTGGGATACCCTGAGCACTTCAATGGCTTCTGCACCAATCGGGGCTTGGGCTGGAGTGTTATGGCAGTCTTGGGGTAATACCTTGTTTGGGTATGCCGCTTGGGGATGGTTACTCTCGAAGCACCCTGCTGCATTGGTAGCTCCCGCTCCTCTATTAGTACCCATTTTTGGAATGGGGGCATCTGCCTTTTTCTTAAGCGAGCCATTACCTACTTGGAAGATTTTGGCTGCAGGTCTGGTGATTGCCGGCTTGCTGGTTAATTTATTTTGGCCGACCCTCAAAGGCAAAATGAGAAAACAATTTTCTTAGGCGTAAGGCTAATGTAAAACCCTAATACAGAGGTAAAACCCTCTTTTTGCCACTGTATTACCATTAAGATAGCTGTTGGTTATTCGCTTTACTAATAAAAAAGTATTTATTTAAATAGCAACTTTAGTCATGGAGACTTTATGAATATTCGTCATCATATTTTTGCGGTAGCTGCTGCTGCAATCCTTACAACCGGCGCTTATGCTGCCGATATCAAAGTTGGTGTTATTGGCCCATACACGGGCGGCTCATCCTCAATGGGTGTGAGTATGCGTGATGGTGTGCGTCTTGCCACTAAAGAAATTAATGCCGCTGGCGGCATTAACGGCAACAAGATTGTTTTAGTAGAGCGTGATGATGAGGCTAAAAACGAGCGCGGTGTACAAATTTCACAAGAGTTAATTAACAACGAAAAAGTTGTTGCTGCTCTCGGTTACATTAACACCGGCGTTGCCTTGGCTTCTCAGCGTTTTTTCCAGGATGCCAAAATTCCTGTAATTAATAACGTGGCTACCGGATCTTTGATTACCAGCCAATTTCCAAATGCACCTGAGAACTATATCGTTCGCACTTCAGCTGCTGACAACATCCAAGCCCCAATGATTGCCAAAGAAGCTGTTGAAAAACGTGGCCTGAAAAAGGTAGCGATTTTGGCTGACTCCACCAACTACGGTCAATTGGGTCGTGAAGACATGGAAAAGGCTTTGAAAACCTATGGCGTTACTCCTGTCGCTGTTGAGAAATTTAATATCGGTGACGTTGATATGACATCACAGTTACTCAAAGCGAAAAATGCTGGCGCAGAAGTGGTCTTGACTTACGCAATTGGACCTGAGTTGGCGCAAATTGCTAACGGCATGGGTAAGTTGGGATGGAAGAAGCCAATGATTGGTAGCTGGACATTGTCTATGGCCAGCTTTATTGACACATCCGGCAAGAATGGTAACGGTGCAACAATGCCAGAAACCTTTATTCAGGTCGGTACCACCCCAAAGCGCAAAGCATTTATTGAAGCGTATCTCAAAGAGTTCAAACCTAAGAATGGCGTAATCGCTTCACCGGTTTCAGCAGCTCAAGGTTACGATTCTGTTTACATATTGGCTGCAGCGATTAAGCAAGCCGGCGGAACAGACGGACCAAAAATCTTGGGCGCTTTAGAGAATTTAAATGCTCCTATTGATGGCGTAGTGATGACTTATAACAAGCCATTTAGCAAAACCAATCACGAAGCGATTGCTACAAAAGATGTAGTGATGGGGGTTGTAGAGAATGGCCGTGTTGAGTTCTTGAATGCTGAAGATGCAACTAAGGCCGCTAAGAAGAAGTAATACGGCTCAATAAATGGGTGTATTGATAGCCTATCTTGCACTGCACCATTAGTAAAGCAAAACGCCGCCTGTAATGCGGCGTTTTGCTTACAATGTCCGATTCTTCAATAAAACAGTTTTAGTATTTTTAAGGCAACACAATGGAACTTTTGGCACAGATTCTTTCAAGTGGTATTGCTGTAGGCATGATCTATGCGGTCATCGCTTTTGGTTTTCAGCTTACATTTTCGACTTCAGGTACCTTGAATTTCGGTCAAGGTGAAGCCTTAATGTTGGGAGCCTTAGTTGGTTTGACCTGTGTGGATACTTTCGGAATGAACTACTGGGCAATGATTCCAGTCGTTTGTTTATTTGGCATGATTCAAGGTGGTTTCGTAGAGTTAATTGGTGTTCGTCCGGCCATCAAGATCAAGTCAGAGTTTGGCTGGATTATGTCTACGATTGCTCTCGGCATTATTTTTAAGAACGTCGCTGAAAATATTTGGGGGCGTGATGCATTGCCATTCCCATCGCCTTTGCCGATGGAGCCAATGACTTTCTTAGGCGCCAATATTCTCCCGATGGAAATTTTGGTGGTGGTGGGTGCTTTAGTCATGATGTTGCTGGTTGAATTTTTTAACCGTAAAACTATTTACGGTAAAGCAGTGGTTGCAACTGCAAATGATCGCGATGCCGCAGGATTGATGGGCATCAATACCAGTATGGTGATTACTTTCTCGTACGCCCTCTCTTCTTTGACTGCTGCTTTCGCAGGTGTATTGATTGCACCTTTGACCTTGACGGGTGCGACCATGGGTGGCGCCTTAGGCCTGAAGGCTTTCGCGGTTGCCATTATTGGTGGCCTCTCTAGCGGTCTCGGAATTATTGTTGGCGGTTTGATTTTAGGAATTGTGGAGACCGCCACTGGCTTCTATATTTCTACTGGCTATAAAGATGTGCCTGGTTTGATCTTATTATTGCTCGTACTTGCGTACAAGCCATCCGGCCTCTTTGGTAAATCTGCAATTAAGAAAGTTTAATGATGAAATTGAAGTCCCACATCCCTCTATTAATTGCGATAGTCGGCCTCTTTTGTTTGCCGCTATTTATACATAACCCTTATTACATTCACTTGGCTGAAACCATTCTGATCTATACCATTTTGTTATTTGGTTTAGATATTGTGGTTGGCTACATTGGG
>CAIMOW010000120.1 GCA_903843235.1 uncultured beta proteobacterium
ACATGTTTGATGCCGGCACTCATGAAAATTCCTTATTTAGGCTTATTTAGTTATATCGCTACAACGCTTATATTAGCAATAAGCCAAACTTTCTGCCCAAATTTAAAACATAAGCCCTAAAACCAAACTGAATGTCTCAGCTTTTCCCTACTATTTCTAAGCAAGAGCAGCCGCACTCATGGTCGATTACGCCTGATGCCAGCGCGCTTGAGCAATTAGCTAAAGGGATTTGGGATTGTGCAGTGCAAACAAATGAACGCCCCTTAGTGGTGCTTAGTACAGCAGGCCCGCTGATCGGAGTGAGGGCGGCATTAGAACTCCATAGACCAAAAAGCCTAGATCCAAAGATTGCATTCTTGCCGCAAGTCATTAGTTTTAATGACTGGTTAGAAGCGGCGCCTGGCGCATGGAAGTTTCCAAAAAAACAATCTGACTTAGAGCGTTGGATCTCGGTCTATGTAAATCTTCGTAAACATCCCAAACTCAAAACGTGGTTTAAAGCAGAAAGTGATGCGGGCGCATGGGGTCTTGCGCAGTCTGTGATTGATGCTTGCGATATTTTGTCTGAAGCCATCATTCCGCAATTGCATGATCAATTAAATCGTTTAATTGAAACTAACGCACTTGATTCAGAAGTATGGACTAAACAATTACAAGAGCTACTGGATAAAACGATTGCACAAGCCTATCCAGAACTTGCGCGAAAAGTAGTTGATCAAGAATCCGAAGTCTTACTGACCTTCTGGCGTTATTTAAGTGGCGTGGGCGATGCCGTATTTCGGAAACGATTTACGATGGCAGCGCATCTCAGTGCAGCGCATGAACAAATACCAAGACCTTTTATCTGGGTGCAGACGGCCGACCCTAAGCCAATTGATCAAGAGGTGATTGGGAAGTATTTAAATGACTACGCTCAATATGCTCCAGTCGTAGAAGTCACATTAGATTGGCAAGCCGTTGCCTTGTGGTCTGAAGCGCTCGCTGGAGAAAATGCTTCAGGCGAACTCATTGAGTTAAACGCAGAACAAGCACAGCAACTCAAAAATAATATTGAAGCAGCGCATTACCAAGGTTGGAACTTGATTTCGGCAAGGCGTTTTGAAGAGTTGGCCTGGGCAGCAGCCAAGTCGATTGAGTCACATCTGATTGCTGGCAAGAAAAATATCGCTTTAGTAGCGCAAGATCGTTTGGCCGCAAGAAGGGCGCGGGCCTTGTTGGCGCGTTTAGGCCCAGCCTTAAATATTCGTGATGAAACCGGTTGGAAGTTAGATACCACCAGGGCAGCAGCAGCGCTTAATAGTTGGTTGGAGTTGATCCGTGCACCCAAGGAAGGGCCAACGGCGAGCGTCTTACTGGAGTTCTTACAAAACCCCTATTTAGATATTCCGGCTTGCATTCAAAAGACTCCTGAGGTGTGTATTGGTCTAGTGGCGCAGTTAGAAGATATCTTGATTGCTAGTCAAGCCAAATCTGGTTGGGAAACCTTTTACATGGCAATCGAGCGGGCTAATGCATACGCTGTAAACCACGACACTACACCGAACGAGGCTTTATTAAAACTGCTCCAATTTGTGAGAGAGCGCCACTACGCTTGGCAAGAGATGGATCTCAATTGCTCCAATGCTTATGCTCTTCTGCAGCAGAACTTACTAGACACCAGCATTGCTAAAGCCTTAGAAAAAGATTCTGCAGGCAAGCAATTATTAGAGGTGATTAATACCTTTGATTTAAGTTCTAGCGATTACCAACGTGTTGCCATGCGCCTTCCAGAGTGGATTAGTCTGATCAAGACTGTGATGGAAGAAGCTTCGTATGAAGAGGCTGGTAAAGAAGCGCAGGCCACCTTAAGCATCTTGCCTTTAAGTTCAACACGCCTGAGAACATTCGATGCAGTAGTAGTCGTAGGTTGTGATGAGCAGCAGTTACCAGCATTCTCAGAGCCGCCCTTGTTTTTCTCGGATGCACTCAATCGTTTGCTCAAAGCATCCACCATGACAGCGCAATACGTTCAGCAAGCGCGGGATTTCTCGCAACTATTGGGCTCTTGTGCGAATGTTGATCTGCTTTGGCAAAGTAAAAGCAAGAGTGGTGAGCCACTCAGACCATCGGCATGGATACAGCGCCTACAAACACAATTGCCAAAATGGACGGCAGTGGTTTCTCAACCAGAATTACATGGAGGAAAGGCTAGACCGATAGAGAGAGCGGTAACGACCTTAGATCCCGATTTGCCTTTGCCACTATCCATGAGCCCTAGTGCTTATAAAGCGTTAAGAGACTGCCCTTATAAGTACTATGTCCGCAGCTTATTAGGACTGCGTGAAGCAAAAGAATTTGAAGACGGCTTTGATGCATCTTTAGCGGGCCAGTCTTTACATGCTCTACTCCGTAATTTTTATCAGGCACTGAAAACTGAAGAGCAAAAAGCAGATTCAAAAATTACCGCCAAGATACAAGCGCGTCGTTCGTGGATGGAGCAGCAGTTATTCGCCATCTCTGAAAAAGAGTTCAAACGTCTGATTGAAGGTGATGGCCGAGTGCTAGGCACTTTACGAGATTGGCAAAAACAAATTCCGAGCTTTGTGGATTGGCAACTGCAAAGAGAAGCTGAGGGCTGGCGTTATCACAACGCAGAACATCAAGTTGGATTTGATCTGCACTTTGTTGATGCCGATGGGGTAGACAGACTCATTCGGATTGCGGGGCGCGCTGACCGTTTTGACGTTAATGTAAATGTTGAGCATGCAGCAGAGGTGATTGACTACAAGAATCAGTCAATGACGAAGATTAAAAAACGTGCTGAACATCTTTTAGATGATCCGCAGTTACTGATTTATGCACGTGCTGCGAATGAAGATCCAGAAAGCGCCCATCTCCAGGGTCGCGAAGTGAGTCAAGCCCAGTGGGTTTCGCTAAAGTTGGACATCAAGCGAGATAAGAAACTCACCAGATCATTTGAGGTAGAAGACATCTCAGACCTAATGCCCGCTTTTTCTGGGCAATTGGTTGAAGACATGCAAAACCTGTGGTCCAGAAAAGAGATGACTGCATTTGCGCCTGATGGCGTATGCAAATACTGTGAGGCAAGAGGTATTTGCAGAAAGGGGATGTGGTGAAAAAGAAATTTGATAACGCCATCGCTTGTGATCCCCTCAGATCAGTGATTGTTTCTGCTTGCGCGGGTAGCGGCAAGACTTGGCTATTGGTTGCCCGCATGATTCGGCTCTTGCTAGCTGGTGCAAAGCCACAGGAAATTCTTGCGCTGACATTTACCCGTAAAGCCGCGCAAGAGATGCGCGATCGACTCTACGGTTTGCTAGAGCAATTTTCAAAAATGAGTGATGATACGCTGCTCCATGAATTGGATGAGCGAGGCTTAGACAAGATCGAGGCAACAGCATTGTTGCCACAAGCCAAGGGTTTATATAACAAGGTACTCGCTAGCCCGCAGTCGATTGTGATTGATACCTTCCATGGTTGGTTTGGTAGATTACTCAACGCCGCACCCATCTCAGCAGAGGTGCAACCTGGTTTTAGTTTGCGCGAGGACAGCAAAAGATTGCTAGACGAGTGTTTGGATGATTGGTGGGGTGATCTGCCTGCCGACCTTAAGACGCACTATGACATCCTCTTAAATCAGTTGGGCGCGAGTAATACGCAAAAGTTTTTAATGGGTAACTACGGCCTAATGAAACAACGTGGTGCCTGGACTTTCTTTGCGCAGGCTTGTAAGGCAAAAGGCATTACCCCCATCGAACACCTCAAGCAATTTTTGCCCAGACTCAATATCGACAATCCGCTACTAAGGATGTGGAATGCACCCAATGCCAGAGCTGATTTTGAATTTCTCGTGCGTTGCTTTGCTCATAGCAGCACACAAGAGAGCGATTTCTTGCCACGCCTCGCAGCCGCTTTAGAGTGCATGCAGCGTGGTGGTGATGTTCTGGAAGTAGCCTCAGATCTCCAGCTAGTATTTTTAAATGGTGATGGCGAATCTCGTTCTAATAACAATAAAGCCCTTGGCGCTGTGAAGACCTACCTCAAGAACGAAGGCTTAAGTCATTTAGAGTCAGACCACATTGCCTATAAGCAAGCTTGGGCGCAAGTATTTATTGAGTACTTAGATTGCGAAGCCGAAAAAGAGGTTTATGCATTAAATCATGCGTGGTTTGCGATGAGTGAGCGCATGATGGATTATGCTGCTGCCACTAAAGAAGCGATGCGAGTGCGCGATTTTGATGATTTAGAAATTGGCGTCAGTCAGTTGATGGCCGACTCAGCCAATGCAGCGTATTTACAAGCACGTCTTGATGCTAAATATAAACACATCTTGATTGATGAGTTTCAGGATACCAATCCATTACAGTGGCAAATTCTGCGTTCTTGGCTAGAAGGCTATGGCCAAGATGAAAGTAAACCCAGTGTCTTTATTGTGGGCGACCCCAAACAATCGATTTATCGCTTCCGCAGAGCAGATCCACGCTTATTTACAAGTGCAAGAGAGTTCTTAGAAATCCATCTGCAAGCAGTGGCGCTGGATCAAAATACTACGCGTCGTAATGCACCCAAAATTAACTCAGCAGTGAACACCACCTTCGCTCGCTCACAATTGCCGCCTACTTATCATTTCAACGAGCAGTACACTTTGTGGAAGCCCTTAGAATCTGGCCTACCAAACGAACTGTATTCAAAAGAGGGTGAAGCTGCGCTATTGCCGTTAGTGCCTTATGTGAAAGAGGAGTTAGAGCCTCGCGTTGGCAGTGCTTTCGATGCACCCATTACCGATGTCAATCAAACAGTGCCAGCAACTCAGCGCTATGTTGAAGGGCAAGAAATCAGCAAGCTGATTCATCAGGTGATGGCAACCCGTCTGGTGATGGATGAAGAAGATGGTCGCAAGGTTTGGCGCGCCGCTAGAGAAAGTGACTTCCTGTTACTTGTGAAACGACGAAAATACTTGCCGCAGTTTGAAAGAGCTTTGCGTGAAGCAGAACTTGCCTATGACAGCTCTCGGCTGGGTGGCTTACTTAATACCCTGGAGATCGATGATCTGATTGCATTGTTGACGGTATTGCTCTCACCGCGCCATGACCTACCTTTAGCACAAGTGTTGAGAAGTCCCATCTTTGGTTTTACTGATCAGCAAATGCAAAGCCTTAGTATCGCTAAGGCAAACAATCAATATCGCTCTTGGTGGGATGTCTTGCAAGATAGTCCAGATGCAGCAGTTCAGAATGTAGCGCGTTTCTTAGAGCATTGGCGCATCCTAGGTGAACGCTTGCCAGTGCATGACCTGCTCGATCAGATCTATCAAGAAAGCAATTTGCGTTTTGAGTATGCAATTAGTGCACAACCGTTGGCACGTGCACAGGTGATTGCCAATTTAGATGCTTTTTTAGAGCTGTCTTTGAATCAAGATGGTGGTCGTTACCCAAGCTTGAGTCGCTTTATTGATGAGATCAACGCTATGCGCCGGGGTGATGATGATGAAACCCCTGATGAAGGTGATGTAGAGCTAGAAGCCGAGACTGAGTTGGCTGAAGTGGATGAAGACAGTGAGATGTCAGAAGAGGATAAGCATAAGCGTGTCCGACTGATGACGATTCATGGGGCTAAAGGTCTAGAGTCACCCTTTGTGATCATTTTGGATGCCAATCATACGGTGGGTAATTCTGATCATTCTGGTGTGCTTCTAGAATGGTCACCCAGTGAGAGCAGTCCATCACATCTATCGATGTATACCAAGGCCAGCTTAACTTCGCCCCGTAGCAAGATTCGGGAAGATGAAGAGTTGATTAGCCAGAATGAAAACTGGAACTTGCTTTATGTCGCCATGACGCGCGCCAAGCAAGGCTTGTGGATCAGCGGCGTAGCCAAAGAGCCCAGCACCAATAACCTAACCGGTCTAGATCAAAAATCTTGGTATGCAAGAGCTTTGTTTGGACAGCTTCCTACTTTAGAACCCATAGCGGCAATGCCAACTGATCGGGCAACTGATCGGGTTACAGAAATAAATACCGCAAAAAACAGTGTCCCACAAAAGAGTACTCAAGCTCCGGAGAACTTCAGCATTGAAGATTTTCAGATTTCTTGGGAAGAGGCAAAACTCAGTCACCGGCAACAATTGCAAGATATTGTCAGTGGCGCTACCGTAAAAGCCATTCAGGCCGAAGCAGAAAAGGCCCCTGATCCTGAAATCCTAGAAGAGGGTGTGCATTTTCATAAACTGCTGGAGTTTTTAGTTCCACAATCCAGCAAACCAGAAAAGTCTCCCGCTACACCAAGTGAGCAAGAAGTGATGAATTGGCTTGGCGTGGATCAAGCGGCAGCCAAAAAACTCCTCACCCATATCCAAGTCGTACTCAATAAACCAGAGCTACAGTTGTATCTGAGCCCAGGTAAATGGATTGCCGCATGGAATGAATTGGATATCGCCAGCGAAGAGGGCAAGAGCTTCCGTCTTGATCGCTTGGTGGAGATGAATGATCACCTGGCCATCATTGATTACAAACTGAGTATTCCAAAGCAGGATAGCGAGATGTATGGCAAATACCTTAAGCAACTACAAAACTACCAAAAAGAGCTCAAACGGATTCGTCCCGATAAAGAAAACAGGGCTTACTTGATTTCATCTGGTGGAAAGATCGAGCAAATCGGCGAAGCTCTCTAAGCTTCCTGGGCCCTTGAATAACCCTACTTAGCCCCCATATATAGGGCTAGGAGCAAAAATCCCCAAACTAGGGATAATCAGTGATCACGCTTAAAGGAGCCACGATGAAGATGCAACGTTTCTCTAATCTTTTTATCACTTTATTTGCTGCCAGCCTACTGCTGTGTAGCGGTCTAGCATTAGCCGAACCTACCCTACCTGAGGTATCTCAAGCCATTCAGTCTGGGCAATTGGGCAAAGCTGATGCCATGATGAAAGAGGTATTGCAAAACCATCCTAATAGCGCCAAAGCGCATTACATCGCTTCTGAGCTCTACCTTAAAGAGGGTAAGTTAGATGCCGCTAGAAATGCTTTTGTTCAAGCAGAAAACTTAGCACCAGGATTGCCTTTTGCTCAACCTGACTCTGTTCAGAAATTACAAGCGCAATTGCGGGCAGGTACTGCACCAGCCGCAACAAATGCCGGAGCTGAATCAATCTTCACTAGCCCAATCTTTTGGGTGCTAATTGCCATCTTGGTAGCGGGCATCGCGTTCTTCATGAGAAAGCGTCCACAGCCAGTTCAGGTCTACAACGCACCGAGCGCTGGCTATCCAGGCACACCTGGTGGTCCTGCAGGGTATCCGCCAGGTTATCCAGGTGCACCAGCATCTGGCATGGGCGGCGGCTTAATGGGCAGCTTAGCAACCGGCGCAGCACTGGGTGCCGGCATGGTTGCTGGTCAAGCATTGGCTAGTCATTTAATGGGTGGCAACAATCAGCCCAATCCAGGTAATGCCAACAATGGTTTTAACCAAGTGGGCGGACCAGCACCAGATGCAGCGAACTTCGGCGTGAACGACGCAAGCTCTTGGGATGATGGGGGTTCAAGCTCCTGGGACGACAGCAGCGGTGGCGGCGATTTCATGAGCGATGTGTAAGCATCCCTCCATAACAAAATAAATTTATATATTCAACACACACTAGAAAGTAGTAAGTAACCATGGCAATTTCAATGTACCAAGCATCTGTTCCACAACTAAAGAAGATGCTCGTTAATCTTTCTGCAATCCTTAAAAAAGGCGAAGAATACGCTAGCGCCAAGAAAATTGAAGGTACTGTATTGACGGGAGATCGTTTATTCCCAGATATGCTCCCGCTTACTAGGCAAGTATTCATTGCTTGTGATCAGGTAAAGAATGGCTTAAGTCGCTTGGCTAGCATTGAGCCACCGAAGTTTGACGATACAGAAACTACTTTTCCTGAGCTGCAAGAGCGTGTTGCTAAAACCATTGCGTTTATTGACAGCATCAAGTCTGAGCAGTTAGATGGCACAGAAGCTAAAGAGATCAAGTTCTCAATTAAAGAGTGGAACTTTGAGTTTGTGGGTGAGCAATATCTCCTGACTTGGATTATTCCGAATTTCTATTTCCATGTCACTACTGCCTACAACATCTTGCGCCACAATGGTGTTGAAATTGGCAAGTCTGATTACTTGGGCTAAACCCAGCGTTTTTAGTAAACTGCCGATATGGAGCATCTAAACACGATTACTGAGATAGTACAGCCCTGGATCTTTCGGGCCAGTCTCTATCTATCTAATGCGTTTTTGGATGACCCGGCAATCTTAGCGTTTGCTTTTTGCTAGGCAAAAGAGTTGCATCAAAATACCAGTCAGAGTGCTGGTTTTACGGAAAATGAGATATTACCGATCTCGAGGGAGTGATTTGGTTGATATCATCGTGTGATGGGCTTAGCTAAATTTCTGTCGCTTGTATTCTTGGTGCTTGCATCTACCGCTTCTAGGGCGGATTGGGCTGAATACCCAATTAAGGGAAAGTTTATTCATTACTCCTATGAAGTGCTTGGGGGCAACAGAAAAGGCGGATTCATCAAAATCAAATTGCTTAGCAATTACTCCAAGCCTCAAGATGTTGAAATCAAAAATCTCAGCATTAGCTATCTCTCGAGAGTGGATTACGAAACAGTGAACTGCGCCGAGAAAACAAAAGAGGTTCAGATCACCGCATTCGAACTCTATGAGGATGCTGATGCAATAGGGTGGAACTATAAAGGCACACCCAAAAAAATAAAATGGGATAAGGTCCCAAGGAAAAGTACTTTAGATAGGCTGCTGCTGGCTGTGTGCTTTGGTGCTTAAGTGGCCCTCCAAAAAAATAAACCCAGCAATCTACATTGCTGGGCCAAGTCTAATGCAGTGCGCCGCACTTAGGATTCTTGAGTAAGGCAGTAATAGCAGCCTCTGATTTTGTGAGCTCAAAGACTACGGCGGTACTTACTTAATCATCCCTGCGTTTTTAGCATCATCCATTGCCTGAGGAATCTTCTCTTTCATGAACACTGGAATCTTTGCCAATGGAATATCTACCAATATAAATCCTGAGTCTTCTAACTTTTTCTTGGTCTCCGGATCTGAGTTCAATAAACCAAAATAGTCCGATAGTTTTTGCTGAAGCACCAATGGGGTGGCTTTAGGTACGGCAACACCACGGTAAGCACCATCTACCCAATTAAGACCAAGCTCCTTAAAGGTGGGGACGTCTGGTAGTGCGGGGTTGCGTTTCTCAGTAGCAATTGCCAGAGTGCGCACTTTCCCTTTTTGCTGAATGGCTAATGGTAAGTAACCCATCGCGCCATCGACGTGCATACCAATCAGTGCAGTGACTAAATCACCTGTACCTTTAAAAGGAACATAAGTAATTTTGACACCAGCCAATTTATTTAAACGCTCAACTGCCATATGGTTGGCAGAATATTGCGCAGAGCCAGCTAGGGTCATCTTGCCCGGATCTTTTTTAGCCGCTGCCACAAACTCTTGATACGTTTTGTAGGGACTATCAGCAGAGACCATTAAGGCGTCTGGTGTGAAGTGATAGTAGTAGATAGCATTGATGTCATCTGTCTTGTACTGAATACCTTCTTGTAGCGGCTGCAAGATGATGTGTGGAATATTGACGCCAACGACCATAGTGCCATCGGCAGGGTAAGTATTGAGTGCGCTCCAGACTAGAGCGCCACCAGCACCAGCGCGATTGAGTACCATCATTTGTTGCTTATATTTTCTGACGGATAAGTCTGATTGGTAGCGAGCTACCAAGTCAGATTCACCGGCGGCAGGGAAGGGAATGATGTACTGAATGGTTTTGTCCGGAAGCGGCTGCGCGCTCACTCCTGAAAGTAATCCAAGCGACGCAAAAACAAACACAAGGGCAATACGCACTAGCCTTAGCAGTTTCATTTGGATATCTCCTCGATGACCGCATTGGTGACATCGCGCATCATGGCATTGCCCCCTAAATCACGAGTGTGTAACTTCGGATTAGCGGTAACCTTTTCAATCGCACTCATTAGTTTGGCTGCTAGGGCTTTTTCACCCAAGAAGTCGAGCATCATGACGGCTGACCAGAAAGTACCAATCGGGTTAGCAAGGCCTTTGCCCATAATGTCAAAAGCAGAACCATGAATTGGTTCAAACATGGATGGGTAGCGACGCTCTGGATCAATATTGCCGGTTGGAGCAATACCTAAGCTACCAGCTAAAGCGGCAGCTAAGTCGCTGAGTACATCTGCATGTAGATTGGTAGCAACGATGGTGTCTAAGGATTCAGGGCGATTGACCATGCGCGCTGTTGCGGCATCGACCAACTCTTTATCCCAAGTGACATCCGGAAACTCCTTAGCAACTTGGACAGCAATTTCATCCCACATCACCATCGCATGGCGCTGCGCATTGGATTTAGTAATGACGGTGAGATGTTTGCGGGGACGTGACTGCGCTAACTTAAAAGCATAGCGCTGCACACGTTCAACGCCAACGCGTGTCAGGATACTCATATCTGAAGCGACTTCAATGGGGTGACCTTGATGGGCTCTGCCACCTAAACCAGAGTACTCACCTTCGGAGTTCTCACGCACGATCACCCAATCG
>CAIMOW010000121.1 GCA_903843235.1 uncultured beta proteobacterium
GGCAGACAACCATCACCTAAAGTGATGCTCAAAAATGAAACCTTCACCATTTCTAAAGAGAGTCTACTTTTCTGACGAGACCGCTATTGGCTGCTTAGAGACCATTCGACTAAACCAAACCTTGGGGGCTCTACTCGACCCTAAGCGGACTGATTGCGATAATCATTTATAGCTATCGAGTGAGATTGAAAGCTAGTCAATTACCTTGATTAAGGTTCTTGCATAATTTAATTGTCGATAAAATAAAAAATTCTGGGCCACTTGCGCCACATCAAAGGCATGTGTTTCATGTAGTTCGGCCGCTTGGGCCATGAGATCTTCAATAGATACAGTAAGCCCAGCACCCTTGCAGGAAAATAGCACCTGATTTAACCGGTCTCTCTCTAGCAACATTACAGAATCATTTTGAAAACTCTGATTAACCAAGTCTTGGTAACGGCGATTGCCCTCCATCTCCCCACATAAATTAATCACCAATATTCCGTCTGGCCTCAAAGCTCTAAAGCAATTGTCATAGAAGTTTTTGCTGCATAGCTGAGAAGGTTGACCATGTTTATCAAAACCATCCGCAATCAATACATCAAATTGGCGATCTGTATTTTTAATAAAAGTTGCTCCATCAGCTACTTTTACTTCGAATCGGGAGTCATCTTCAGGAATATGAAACTTATTCCGAAGCGCAATGACTTTGGGATTGTTTTCAATTACTAAAAAATGGCTGCTTGGTAGATGATGGTGGCAATATTTTGCAATCGATCCACCGCCTAAGCCAATCATGGCGATATTTTTTGGATTGGGTTGAAAGAACAAGAATCCCATGATGCTTTTGGTGTAATCCACAACCAATTTCATGGGAGCTTGCAGGTCCATCAAACTTTGCGTAGAAGCATGATCAAAATGCATTGACTTAAATCGTCTGCTCTCGATAACAAAGGGCTCATTATTCACCCGATCAAAGCCATCCTTCATTTGCAACAGCAAGTCTTTAAACATTTACAGAACAGCTTCCTTATTGCTTATGGGTAAGCGCTCCAATTGCTCTGGACTACCAAACTTATGTACGTAGTCACGAATCATCTGACGAACTACCTGAGAAGGGGTTTGGTCACGCAAATTGCAGATTTCCTCAAAAACCTGTTTTTTGATTGGATCAATCAAGAGGGTTAATCGAGCTGTACGGTTTTCCATCATCAACCTTTTAGATGTTAATCATATGTTACTTATATGTTAATTATATGGTAATATAGTATACATAAAGTTACAACACGTCTAAATGCGGCTAGTTTGATGGTCAAAGGGTTGGCTTTATATCTACAAAGGCAATCAACACTCAGCGTGGCTAGTAAGCAGCTTTATCAAAATTGTCTCGTCAGACCCCCCCATAAGAATGTACGGCGGCTGAAATCAGCATGATCATCAATTCCCCACTAACAACAAAAGATGCTTCTTTTTTAAACGTTTGCCCTATCTGCGAACGTTTTATGCCTATACAAGGTGGCGTTCTGACTCATACCAGTGACGGAGATAAAAATTGGCTATGTGCACCCTTTTTTGCGGCGAGATCCAACAATAAAGAATAAGCAAGATTGAAAATGAATGATTACTCAGATGAGGCCATTGACCTGTGGATTGAAAGCTCTGGGCTTTTAGATACAAAGGTAGTGGCGATCTATCAGAAAGCACATCGCCTAAGTTACGGCGAAATACTAGCAATCTCTAGAGAACTTTTTCTTAAGGCAAAAATGAGTAAGGCTAAGGAAGGACTTTCCTTGCAGGGGTTTAAGCCCTATTACTTTTACTCATCCATCCTTAATCAGTTTGAAGACCTTCATAGTGGGATTTCTTAATGCCATTACAGGCCATCCAACTGCTGTCGAGTCCTCAGAGATCAATAAAAGCA
>CAIMOW010000122.1 GCA_903843235.1 uncultured beta proteobacterium
CAATTCTGGTCTTTGGGTGATGAACATAATGGAGTGAGCATCTACGGACTGGGCTGGCTTATTCATTCTGATGACTGTCTGCAACGGTTAAATAGAAAGAGGATTTTATTATCCCGCAAGATCTGCGGCACTAGTAAAGGAGTCCGCAAAGAATTCTTCCTCAGGCAGATGACATTGTGATGAAAAGTCCTGACGTGCGGCATTGACCATGACTGGGGCTCCGCAAGCGTAGACCTGGAAGTCTTTCAGGTTTGGGTGATCCATCATCACTGCTTGGTGTACAAAACCACTACGCCCGCTCCAGGTGTCCTCAGGGAGTGCATTAGAAATCACCGGGATGTATTTAAAGTCAGGCAGGTCTTGTGCCCAGGTCTCGCATAAGCTATTCATATAGAGGTCGCTCGGACGACGTCCACCCCAATACAGGGAGATAGGCCTTTGAATCTTTTTCGCCTGCATTTGTTCAATGATGGATTTGATGGGGGCAAAGCCAGTACCAGCTGCTACGAAGATGATGGGTTTCTTGGAATCTTCCCTTAAGAAGAAGCTACCTAGCGGGCCTTCAAAACGCAAAATATCTTTTTCCTTAAGTGCTGGATCTTTTGCACCAAAGACAAAATCTGTAAAGAGTCCGCCTGGCAGGTGACGAATATGCAACTCTAGGGCCCCCTCTTGCTCCGGAGCATTGGCAATGGAATAGGCCCGGCGTTGTCCATCTTTGAGTAGAAATTCTAGATACTGACCTGCCAGAAACTGAAAGCGTTCAGAAGCAGGAAGTTGGAGTTTGAGAATAGCCACATCACTGCCGTGCCTGGAAATCGCATTAACGCGGCAAGGAACTTTGCGAATGGCAATATCTCCAGCGCCTTGCACTTCGCGAGCCTCAATAAGCAAGTCGGATTGGGGGTGGGAACAACAAAATAAAGTAGCGCCGCCAGTTTCGTCAGCACATGACATGGCGCTTTCGCTATGCTGGCCATGGGTGACTTGGCCCTCAACGACCTTGCCCTTGCAAGATCCGCAGGCACCATTTTTACAGCCGTAAGGTAAATTGATATTTTGGCGCAGGGCGGCTTCCAGGATCGTTTCATCCTGATTCACAGTAAATTGTTTGCCGCTCGTCTTGAGCGTGACTTGGTAGGACACTCTCATTCCTTTCAATAAATCGTTACGATGTTACTTATGCAATCTTTTGGTAAACCTCGAATCCTGATCGTTGGCTGTGGTGATATTGGTCTCCGAGTGGCTAAGCAGCTTTGTCGGAACTATCGCGTTTTTGCGCTAACTTCACAGCAAAGCCGTTTTCCAGAATTAAGAGGGCTTGGCATCACTCCTATTCTGGGGGACTTAGACAAACCAGAGACTCTCTGGCGCTTAAGTGGTTTAGCGGAAACTGTGATTCATTTGGCGCCACCCCAGAACATAGGTCATCGTGATAGCCGAACCCGCAACCTGACCCGAATTTTAGCCCAAGGGCCCGCTAGTGTCAGTCGCATCATCTATGTGAGCACTACAGGGGTCTATGGTGACCATAAAGGGGGTCGAGTGTCTGAGATAACGCCAGTGAACCCACAAAGTGAGCGAGCAAAGCGGAGGGTCGATGCTGAACGGGTCTTACGCCTATGGGGACCAGCTCAAGGTGTCGCTGTCACGATTCTGCGCGTACCGGGCATTTATGCTGCCAATCGCCTCCCAGTCGAGCGCTTGCAAGCAAGGACGCCAGCGCTAATATCGGATGAGGATGCGTATTCAAATCACATCCAAAGTGATGATTTGGCCCGCTTGGTTTGCGCTGCGGTGTATCACGG
>CAIMOW010000123.1 GCA_903843235.1 uncultured beta proteobacterium
AACCGCTTATTACGCTAGAACGCGGGCGATAGCTTTCGCCACCTTATCAATATTTTTGGTATTGAGTGCAGCAACGCAAATACGTCCAGTAGAGAGGGCATAAATGCCATCTTCTTTTTGCAGGCGTTCAACTTGTTCGACAGTTAAGCCGGAGTAAGAAAACATTCCTCGTTGCGCTTCGATGAAAGCAAAGTCTTGCTTAACACCAGCAGCAGCGAGTTTTTCAACGAGCGCATGACGCATTGATTTAATTCGTTCACGCATTTCAGCTAATTCATCTTCCCAAAGTTTTCTAAGGTCTGGAGAGTTCAATACAGTAGCGGCAATCGCTGCACCATGAGTAGGTGGGTTTGAGTAATTAGTGCGGATTACACGCTTCAATTGAGAGAGCACGCGAGTGGATTCATCTTTGCTTTGAGTCACGATAGATAAGGCGCCAACGCGCTCGCCGTAAAGTGAGAAAGACTTCGAGAATGAGCTCGAGACAAAGAAAGACATGCCAGATTCTGAAAATAGACGAACCGCAATGCCGTCTTGCTCAATCCCAGCAGCAAAACCTTGGTAAGCCATATCCAAAAAAGGGATAAACCCTTTCGCTTTACATATCTCAATAACACGGCGCCATTGCGCTTCAGTAATGTCTGCACCGGTTGGGTTATGACAGCAAGCATGCAACAAAACTGTAGTGCTCTTTGGGAGAGACTCTAAAGACTTCACCATGCCGTCGAAATCAACACCGCGAGTTGTGCCGTCAAAGTAGGTGTAATCGATAACGTCAAACCCAGCAGATTCGAAAATGCCGCGATGGTTTTCCCAGGTGGGATTGCTGATAGCGCAAGGAGCATTTAAATTAAGGCGCTTAATAAAATCAGCGCCAACGCGTAGGGCGCCAGTCCCGCCAAGACACTCGACCGTTACAACACGACCATCTTTAATCAAAGAAGAGTCTGCACCAAACAGCAGATTTTGAACAGCGCTGTTATAGGGATTTGGACCTTCAATTGGAATGTAACTACGTGGTGAGCGTTTCGCAACTATGCCTTCTTCAGCTTGAATCACCGCCTTTAAAAGAGGTACTTTGCCTTCGTCGGTGTAATACACGCCCACACCTAGATTCACCTTATCCGCACGCTGATCGGCAACGTAGGCTTCTGTGAGGCCAAAAATAGGGTCTTTGGGGGCTAATAGGACTGAGGCAAACAAGGTCATTTGGAGGTCGTAGGCGGTGGTTGAGAAGGGTTTTTTGATTTTAGTTAACGTGAAATTCGGTTTAGTTTGGCTTAATTGCTGGGTTTTGAGGCCAGATTCAACTTTTTTCCAATAAAAACGGCAAAATCATTGTTTGTACAAAATTCGCTGTGAAAAAACTCACAAGTGAAATGATAGCTGAGATGCCCCCTAAGTTGCCCAAAACTGCTCCAAAAACCCAAGTTGACGTTATCCCAAAAACCCCAGTGGCTGAGCCCTTGGGTGAGGTAGGTCACGACCTAGATCCAGCCAAGTTCGTCACATTCCCGGACTCCCCGTTTCATTTATATCAGCCATTCCCGCCGGCAGGCGATCAACCGGCGGCAATTGACGCCCTGGTAGCCGGAATTGATGATGGTTTGACCTTTCAGACCCTTTTAGGGGTTACTGGCTCCGGTAAAACTTTCACGATGGCCAATGTGATTGCCCGAACTGGGCGACCAGCAATCGTTTTTGCCCCGAATAAGACCTTGGCAGCTCAGCTTTATAGCGAGTTCCGTGAGTTTTTCCCACGCAATGCAGTGGAGTACTTCGTTAGTTACTATGATTACTATCAGCCTGAAGCATATGTCCCTACGCGGGATTTGTTTATTGAAAAAGATTCATCCATTAATGAACACATCGAACAGATGCGATTGTCTGCTACGAAGAGTTTATTGGAGCGGCGCGATGTCATCATCGTAGCAACAGTGTCAGCGATTTACGGCATTGGTAATCCTGGCGACTATCACAGCATGGTAATGACTTTGCGCCCTGGCGACAAGATGAGTCAGCGCGATATTTTGATGCGCCTGATTGCCATGCAATACGACCGTAATGAAACTGATTTCAAGCGTGGTGTATTTCGGGTGCGAGGGGATACGATTGATATTTTTCCGGCTGAACATAATGAGTTAGCAGTTCGAGTTGAGTTGTTTGATGATGTCGTTGAAAGCTTGCAATTCTTCGATCCGCTCACTGGAAGAATTCGCCAGAAGATTCCTCGCTTTACTGTCTACCCAAGTTCTCACTATGTAACGCCGCGCGAGACAGTTCTTAAGGCCATTGAAACCATCAAGACTGAATTACGTACTCGCTTGGATGAATTTGTCAAAGACGGCAAGCTAGTTGAAGCGCAACGCCTTGAGCAGCGCACCCGCTTTGATCTCGAGATGCTCAACGAGTTGGGCTTTTGTAAAGGTATTGAGAATTACTCCCGTCATCTCTCAGGCGCCATGCCTGGTGAGGCACCGCCTACCTTAGTAGATTACTTGCCCAATGATGCTTTGATGTTTTTAGATGAAAGCCATGTCTTAATTGGACAGCTCAACGCCATGTACAACGGCGATAAGTCACGTAAAAGCACCTTGGTTGAATTTGGTTTCCGTTTACCTTCTGCGATGGATAACCGACCACTTAAGTTCAGTGAGTTTGAAACCAAAATGCGTCAAACAGTCTTTGTATCTGCTACGCCTGCTGATTATGAAAATACGCACACGGGCCAAGTGGTTGAGCAAGTGGCAAGACCGACTGGTTTAGTCGATCCTGAGATTGAAGTATTGCCAGCTAGCTCACAAGTTGATGACTTGTTGGGCCAGATTCATGAGCGGGTTAAATTAGGCGAGCGTGTTTTAGTGACCGTACTGACAAAGCGCATGGCAGAACAGTTAACCGACTATCTATCTGATCACGGCGTGAAGGTGCGTTATGTTCACTCCGATATTGATACGGTTGAGCGTGTGGAAATTTTGCGAGACCTCCGACTTGGAGTGTTTGATGTCTTGGTGGGTATTAATTTACTACGTGAAGGTTTGGATATTCCAGAGGTTTCCTTAGTGGCCATTTTGGATGCCGATAAAGAAGGCTTCTTACGCTCCGAACGCAGTTTGATTCAGACGATTGGGCGTGCTGCTCGAAATATTCGCGGTAAGGCGATTTTGTATGCTGACCGTATTACTGACTCTATGAAACGTGCGATGGGGGAGACAGAGCGTCGCAGAACTAAGCAAATTGCTTTTAATAAGCTCCATGGCATTGAGCCTAGGGGGGTGACTAAGCGGATTAAGGACATCATTGATGGCGTCTACGACGTCAATGAGAAGCGCTCAGAGATGCAGGTTGCAGAGGAGAGGGCTCGGTATGAGGATATGAGTGAGAAGGACCTGTCGGGCGAAATCAAGCGATTAGAGAAGCAAATGAACGCTGAGGCGAAGAATTTAGAGTTTGAAAAGGCTGCTAGCACCCGAGACCGCCTCACAAAGGTCAAGGAAATGGCTTTTGGAGCACGTTCTCGGGATGCCCTTTAGTTTTTTGGGATAATTCCTGAGCGGATTGGTAGGGTATATGGTATAGTTGACCGGAATAGTCGGGTATTACCGATTCGACTGTTAGCTGTCCATAACAATCCATCAGCAAGGTGACATATGAGACTTACAACTAAAGGCCGTTTTGCTGTAACTGCAATGATCGATTTAGCCCTGCGCGAAACGCATGGCCCTGTAACGCTGGCTGGAATTAGCCAAAGACAGAAAATTTCCCTATCTTATTTGGAGCAGTTGTTTGGAAAATTGCGCCGTTTCAATATTGTGGAGAGCACTCGCGGTCCTGGCGGTGGATACACCCTGGCGCGTAAATCGGATGAAATCAGCGTGGCTGACATCATTGTTGCTGTGGATGAGCCTTTGGATGCAACCCAATGTGGTGGCAAGGGAAATTGTCATAGCGATGAAGAAAATCATGGTCTTTGTATGACGCATGACCTCTGGACGAATCTCAACTCCAAAATGGTTGATTACCTGAGCTCAGTTTCTTTGCGTGATTTAGTTCAGCAACAAGAAGGACGTGGCATTGTGTTGCATGATCTGCGTCATAAGAAAATCAAAATTGAAGGTGTGAAGTCTGAGAAGACTACGCCAGTAGTAGCAGCAAAAAAAGAGATTGTTCCTAAGAGACCTCTCGTGAACTCCGTTTTTAATCTGGCACAGCAAGGCTAAACACCGGCAAGCCAATTTTTATAAGTAAATCATGAACGCACCACAAGACATTCCAGCGCAATCGGTCCCGATGTTTAGTCCTAAACACTTTCCGGTGTATATGGATTATTCAGCGACAACGCCAATTGATCCACGCGTTGTGGATAAGATGTTGCCTTATTTGCGTGAGCAGTTTGGCAATGCCGCATCCCGTAGCCACGCCTATGGCTGGGCCGCAGAAGAGGCGGTTGAGTGGGCGCGTTCAGAAGTGGCTCAATTAGTACATGCTGACCCAAGAGAGATCGTATGGACTAGCGGCGCTACCGAAAGTATTAATTTGGCATTAAAAGGGGCTGCCCATTTCTACAAAGATAAGGGTAAACACATCATCACCGTGAAGACTGAGCACAAGGCTACTTTAGATACTTGTCGTGAGTTGGAGCGCGAGGGCTACGAAGTCACCTATCTAGATGTATTGCCTAATGGCATGATCGACATTGAGCAGCTCGAAAAGGCAATGACTCCTGGCACCATCATTGTTTCAGTGATGTTTGTTAACAATGAAATTGGTGTAGTGCAAGATATTCCGTGCATTGGTGATTTGTGCCGTTCAAGAGGCGTGATTTTTCATGTGGATGCTGCGCAAGCTACCGGCAAAGTTGAGATTAATTTAGAAAAACTTAAAGTTGATTTAATGAGTTTTTCCGCTCACAAGACTTATGGTCCAAAAGGGATTGGCGCTTTGTTTGTGCGTCGTAAACCACGCATTCGGATTGAGGCGCAGATTCATGGTGGTGGGCATGAACGCGGTATGCGTTCTGGCACCTTAGCTGTTCACCAAATCGTTGGTATGGGAGAGGCTTTCCGCATCGCCCGTATTGAAATGGCTGAAGAAAATAAGCGCATCCGCGCCTTGCGAGATCGTTTATTGGCTGGATTGAAAGATATTGAAGAGGTTTATGTCAATGGCGACATGGATCATCGCGTTCCACATAACCTCAACATCAGCTTTAACTATGTTGAAGGCGAATCGATGTTGATGGCCCTGAAGGACTTGGCGATCTCATCAGGTTCCGCCTGTACCTCTGCTTCATTAGAGCCTTCTTATGTATTGCGCGCCCTAGGCCGTAATGACGAATTAGCTCACAGTTCAATTCGTTTTACTTTGGGGCGCTTCACAACTGAAGAAGAAGTGGATTTCACAATCAAGTTGGTAAAAGAAAAGATTGCCAAGTTGCGTGAACTCTCACCATTGTGGGAAATGTTTAAAGATGGAATCGATCTGAGTACGATTCAGTGGGCTGCACACTAAGAATATTGAAAAGATAAAGAGAAAATATCATGGCATATAGCGACAAAGTAATCGACCATTATGAAAATCCCCGCAATGTAGGTTCATTTGCTAAGGGTGATGACAACGTAGGCACTGGCATGGTGGGTGCACCCGCATGCGGCGACGTGATGAAATTACAAATCCGCGTAAATGATCAAGGTGTGATTGAGGACGCGAAATTTAAGACCTATGGTTGTGGTTCTGCAATTGCTTCTTCTTCCCTAGTGACTGAATGGGTTAAGGGCAAGACTTTGGATCAAGCGCTAGAAATTAAGAATTCTTTGATTGCTGAAGAATTGGCCTTGCCGCCTGTGAAGATTCACTGCTCGATCTTGGCTGAAGATGCTATCAAGGCGGCGGTAGCGGACTACAAAGAAAAACATCCAGCGAAATAAGTACATCATGGCAATTACCTTAACTGATAAAGCTGCACAACACGTTCAACGCAATTTAGATAAGCGCGGCAAGGGCTGTGGCTTACGCTTAGGCGTTCGCACTACTGGCTGTTCTGGCTTAGCTTATCAATTAGAGTATGTTGATGAGTCTGCTCCCGAAGATACGATGTTTGAGTCCAATGGCATTAAGGTCTTTGTTGACCCGAAGAGCTTGGCTTATTTAGATGGAACAGAATTAGATTTTGTACGTGAGGGTTTGAACGAGGGATTTAAGTTTCAAAATCCAAACGTAAAAGATGAGTGTGGTTGTGGCGAATCCTTCCGCGTCTGACGATTACTTTCGTTTTTTTGGTTTAAATCAGCAATTCAAGATTGACTTGCCTGCCTTAGATCAGGCTTACCTTGCGATACAGAAGGAAGTGCATCCTGATCGTCATGCGCGCGGCAGTGATACAGAGCAACGCCTAGCGATGCAAATGGCAACTTTTGCTAATACGGCATATCAAACTCTAAAGGCCCCAATCCAGCGCGGCCTTTATTTATGCGAACTGCATGGGGTAGACGCTAAATTGGAAATGAATACCGCGATGCCAGCTGCTTTCTTAATGAAGCAGATGGAATGGCGTGAGCGCTTGGATGAACAAGCTGAAGATCTGCCTAGCTTGGAAGTGCTGATGGATGAAGTCGATCAAGTCAAGCAAGAAACCATTGCCGAAGTGGTTCAGGCCATTGATGCTGCCAAGAACTATCAGCGGGCTGCCGAGTTATTAAGAGGCTTACTCTTTATTGATAAGTTCGCAATTGAGCTAGATGACGCTATCTCGGCTTTGGCATAGCTTTAAACTAACTGACTATGGCCTTATTACAAATCTCCGAACCCGGTAAGTCTCTTGCTCCCCATCAGCGACGCATTGCTGTAGGCATTGACTTGGGAACCACAAATTCCTTAGTGGCGATCGTCAGAGATGCATTACCCAAAGTGCTGCCAGATTCCCAGGGTAGAGAGTTACTTCCTTCTGTGGTGCGCTACTTACCAAACGGTAGAACTCAGGCTGGTTTTGAGGCTTTAGCGAGTGTTGTTCTGGATCCGAAGAACACTATCGTTTCAGTAAAACGTTTCATGGGGCGTGGCTTGCTTGATATCGAGCACATTGAGAGTGCCCCCTACGATTTCGTAGATGAACCCGGCATGTTGAAGCTTAGAACGGTTGCTGGAGATAAAAGCCCAATTGAAGTTTCTGCAGAAATTTTGGCGCGCTTACGGCAGTTGGCTGAGGACTCCGTTTCTGATGACATCGTTGGTGCGGTGATTACTGTTCCCGCTTACTTTGATGACGCACAGCGTCAAGCTACTAAGGATGCAGCAAAGTTAGCTGGTATTGAGGTGTTGCGTTTATTAAATGAACCCACTGCAGCCGCCATTGCTTATGGTTTAGATAATTCCTCTGAAGGTGTCTATGCTGTATATGACTTAGGTGGGGGCACCTTCGATATTTCCATTTTGCGAATGAGTAAGGGAGTATTTGAAGTTCTTTCTACCGGTGGCGACTCTGCTTTAGGTGGCGATGACTTTGATCACCGTTTGTATTGCTGGGTGATTGAGCAAGCCAAACTGCCACCATTGTCGGTATATGACCATTCCACCTTGTTGCAATCTTGTAGACACGCTAAAGAGCTGCTGAGCCATAATCCTTTAGCACGCGTTCATGAGACTCTGGCTGATGGTACGGTGGTAAACGTTGGCATTAGTCAGGCTCAGTTTTTTGAGATTACTCAGAACTTGGTGAATAAGACGTTGGTTGCCGTGAAAAAAGCCTTGCGTGATGCGGGTCTTAAGGCTGATGAGGTTAAAGGTGTAGTGATGGTGGGTGGCGCAACGCGCATGCCCAATGTCCAGCGTGCTGTTGGTGATCTTTTTGGCACTAAACCTTTAAATAACTTAAATCCTGACCAAGTGGTTGCCTTAGGTGCAGCAATGCAGGCTGACCTGCTGGCTGGTAATCAAAGTAAAGATGATGAGTGGTTATTGTTGGATGTCATTCCACTATCTCTTGGTATTGAAACCATGGGTGGTTTGGTAGAAAAAATTATTCCTCGCAACACACCAATTCCGGTTGCCCGTGCACAGGATTTCACAACATTCAAAGATGGTCAGACTGCATTAGCCATTCAGGTGGTGCAGGGTGAGCGTGAGTTGGTGCAAGACTGTCGCTCCTTGGGTCGCTTTGAATTGCGTGGCATTCCAGCAATGGCCGCTGGTGCAGCACGAATTCGAGTGACCTTCCAAGTGGATGCCGATGGTTTGTTA
>CAIMOW010000124.1 GCA_903843235.1 uncultured beta proteobacterium
AGAATTTATCTCCAGAGCGGCGCCAGATGGCTACACCATTGGCATGGGCAACTTTGCCCCGATGGCTGTAAATAAAACCCTCTTTGGTAATTTACGTTACGACCCAGAGGTCGACCTCACACCGATCGTTTTAATTGAAAAGGGTCCGCTAGTTTTGGTTGTCAATCCAGCATCGTCATACAAGACGGTAAAAGAGATTGTGGATGCCGCTAAGGCGAAGCCGGGTGTACTCACTTTCTCTTCTGGCGGCATTGGTGGCAGTCATCAACTCTCTGCAGAGTTATTCAAACAAAGTGCAGGAATCGATATGATTCATGTGCCATACAAGAGTGGTTCAGCAGGCCTGACTGATTTGATGGCGGGCAATGTCACGATGATGTTTGATCAAATGTACTCTGCAATGCCAAGCATTAAGGCTGACAAACTCCGCGCTATTGCCATCACTAGCAAGAAACGTTCGCCACTACTCCCCAATATTCCAAGTTTTGCTGAGGTGGGTTATCCCAAGGTAGAAGTGTTGAACTGGCAAGGATTGATTGCCCCTAAAGGGACGCCTAAAGCAATTATTGATAAGCTCAATGCCGCAGCAAATGAGGCGCTGAAAGATCCACAACTGCGAGAGCTCATGCTTTCTCAAGGAAATGAAATTGGTGGTGGTACCCCGGCGGATTTCGCAATACTGATCAAATCAGAATCTGCCAAGTGGAGTGCTGTTGTGAAGACTGCCAATATCAAGCCAGAATAATTTCTGGTATTTTCTGACTTGTTACTTCAGCGCTTGGAAAGTCAAAATACCCAAGAAGGTGAGCACTAGAGACCCAATCAGGTGAACTAGGGCTGTACCAAGCGCCCAAGTAATCTCTCCACGCTGCATAAACGCAACCACCTCAGCTGAAAAGCTTGAGAAGGTAGTGAGCCCCCCAAGAAATCCTGTAATGACTAATAAGCGCCACTCCGGAGAGAGGCTAGGATTATTACCAAAGTAAGCTACAGCAATGCCAATCAAGTAACCGCCGACTAAATTCGACAGCAAAGTACCCATCGGAATCACCGATGCAAAACTCACAGTCGCGAGATTAAAGCCAGCACGCAGGAGTGCGCCTAAGCCAGCACCGATAAAGATTGCAAGAATAGATAGCCACATATGAATAACTCTATTGAATAGAAAAACTCAACATACCAATGGAACTCATTTCGATTCCATCAACCAATACTTTGGCATGCTCACCCTCAGACTGTAAAGCAAGCATATACAACGCAGGCCAGTAATGCTCTGGGGTGGGTATGGATAAATGCGCCGCATCACCAACCAACTCCCAATCAATTAAGGTCTCATGGTGATTGGCATTCATTTCAGATACAAAAAAATCGTTGAACTCAGTAGCCCATGGATAGGGTTGTGCCCCATCCTGCCAATGAATGGTGCGCAGATTGTGTACAACATTGCCACTGGCTAATATCAGGATATTTTCATCGCGCAATGGGCACAATTGTTTAGCCAACTCGTAGTGCTCGCGAGCAGACATAGAGCCATCTAAACTTAACTGCACAACGGGGACATCAGCATCAGGGTAAAGGTATTTGAGTACAGACCAAGCACCATGGTCGATACCCCACTCGTTCTCCTCCATCACTACTGGAACACTTAATAATTCTTTTACACGCTCAGCTAATGCAGGACTGCCTGGCGCGGGGTACTCAATGTCAAAAAGGGCTTGCGGAAAGCCGCCAAAGTCATGAATTGTTTTTGGTTTCGGCATAGCGGTGACCCAAACACCTCGGGTGACCCAATGCGCCGAGATAACCAAAATAGCATCTGGGCGCTTTAGCGATTTACCTAAGTGAGTCCAAGCCGCTGTATAGCGATTGGGCTCGAGGGCATACATAGGACTGCCATGACCAGCAAATACTGCAGGTTGGCGATGGCTAGTCATGAATAACTGGTATTAGCCGAATACGTAACCAGTGTGCGCTGCAACTAATGCAAACAAAATAGCTAAGCTAGTAGCAGCCGCCAACATCACGATCAATGTAATGATC
>CAIMOW010000125.1 GCA_903843235.1 uncultured beta proteobacterium
GCCAACACTGTATGCAGCTATACCCTACCTAAAATCAAATCGAGTCCGAGCATTAGCGGTTACCGGTCAAAAACGCAGTTCCGCTGAACCCAATATCCCCACCTTTAAAGAATTAGGATTTAACGGTTTTGATGGTCAGCAATGGTATGGAGTCGTTGGTCCAGCCAATATGCCAGAGCCCATTGTGGCTAAGCTCAATACCGAACTCAATAAAGTATTGGCCAGTCCAGAGTTCAATCAAGAGATGACAAGCGAAGCGATGACATTGATGCCAATGACGCCAACGCAATTTACGAATTACATCAAAGAAGATATTGCACGCTGGGCAAAAGTAGCCAAAGAGCGTCATATCGAAATTGAATAAACCATTCATATCTATTTAATACATTCACTACTTACTAGAAACAGGAAATCACATGTCTCAAGCTATTGCCGCAGCAGCAGATCTTAATGCCCCTCCCGTTACCAAGATCTTGGCTGAATTTGTTACCTCACACCCAAGTCAAGAGTGGACTCCTGAAGTAGATCATGAGGCGCACCGCACCTTCTTAAACTGGTTGGGCTGTGCAATTGGCGCCGCAAATCATGAGAGCGTGGAATCTTCCTTAGCAGCGATCCGTGAATTCCAACCAGCACCTCAAGCCAGTATTCTCGGTCGCAAAGATCGTGTTGATATGGGTGGCGCAGCCCTGATTAACGGCATCAGCTCACACACTTTTGACTTTGATGACACTCACCTCAAAACCGTGATTCATCCTGCCGGACCTGTAGCTTCAGCGATTTTGGCTTTAGGCGAACATCTCAATGCCAATGGTCGTCAAATCATCGACTCACTGATTCTCGGCATCGATGTAGCTTGCCGCGTTGGCAATGCTATGTACCCAGACCACTACCATCGCGGTTGGCACATTACTGGCTCTACCGGCATGCTCGGTTCAGCCGCCGCCTGTTCTCGCTTGATGGGTCTTGATCTACAAAAAACTACGATGGCTCTTGGTATTGCTGCATCTCAACCCGTCGGCATGCGCGAGCAATTTGGCACAATGGCAAAGCCATTTCACCCAGGTGGCGCAGCCCGTGCAGGACAACTCTCCGCACTCTTGGCTAAACATGGCTTTACTGCCAGTCCTAAAGCATTGGAAGCGGGTCGCGGTTACATGCAAACCGTTTCCACCAAGTGTGACTGGTCAGAAATTGATCGCGCCCTGGGCAAATCATTTGAGATTTCATTAAACACCTACAAGCCATTTGCTTGCGGCATTGTGATTCACCCTGCGATCGACGCTTGCGCACAATTGCGCGCCCAAGGCGTTAAGGCAGATGACGTTGAGCGCATCGAATTACGTGTACATCCACTCGTACTCGAATTAACCGGCAAGAAAACCCCTAAAGATGGTCTTGAAGGCAAATTCAGCGTGTATCACGGCTGTGCTGTTGGTTTGATTTTTGGCCAAGCAGGTGAAGGTGAATACGCTGATGACATCGTCAATCGTGCTGATGTTGTGGCTTTGCGTGCCAAAGTCAACGCGACTACTGATACTTCAATTAGCGAAGCTTCAGTGGATGTAAAAGCAATTCTCAAGGATGGTAAAGAAGTGCATGTGTTCGTGAAGAATGCAATTGGCTCCGTTGAGAACCCAATGAGTGACGCAAACTTAGAACAAAAGTTCACAAGCCTAGCCGAACCCATCATTGGTACAGAAAAAACCCGTCAACTGATTTCTGCTTTATGGAAATTGGGTAGCGCTTCGGATCTCAAACACATTTTGAGCCTTTGCACTCCAGACTAATTTCACTAGAAAGTATTCAGTACCATGGCCCAATTACCAAACATCGTCATCCTTGGTGACTACGAACGCGCCCTGCGTCGTTTCTCCAAATGGGAAAAACTCGAGCAACAAGCCAATCTCAAGATTCATCATGAGCCCTTGCGTGACGAGGCTTTATACGAAGCAGTAAAAGATGCGGATGCTATCGCCATCGTGCGTGATCGCTCGCCATTTAATGAGGCCATGATTGCGCGCTTACCTAAATTGAAGTTTTTGATGTTCACCGGTGAGCGCAATGGCACATTAGAAGCCAATGCACTCGTCTCTAGAAATATCCCTATGGCGTGCACTCATGGTGGTCCATCAAAAGAAACGACTGCCGAGTTAACTTGGGCATTGATTCTGGGTGCATCAAAGCGCTTGA
Organism: uncultured beta proteobacterium; assembly: GCA_903843235.1. Lineage (GTDB taxonomy): Bacteria > Pseudomonadota > Gammaproteobacteria > Burkholderiales > Burkholderiaceae > Polynucleobacter. Next base: position 2,194 of record CAIMOW010000125.1, read on the forward strand.
TAGAAGAAAATAAACTCATTGCATCTGGTGGCTGGCGCGATGAGCTCTCCCTTCTGCCAATGCTCTCTAGGCAACGCCTTGGTGTGATGGGCCTAGGCGCCATTGGTAGTCGTGTAGCCCGCGTTGGCAACGCCTTTGGTATGGAAGTCGTTACCTGGAGTCCACGTATGACTCCTGAGCGTGCGGCTGTTGAAAATGCAAAGTCCGTTAGCTTAAATGAATTACTCAGCACATCTAAAGTAATCACCATGCATTTGGTAGCCGGACCAGGGACCAAAGGAATCATTAGCGCAGATCAATTGGCTTTAATGCGTCCTGACTCTATCCTGGTGAATACCTCACGTGCAGCGCTGATCGATATGCCAGATCTTCGCAAAGCACTCATCGTCGGACGTCCAGCCCAAGCAGCAGTAGACGTCTTTGATGTTGAGCCACTGCCAGTAGACGATCCTTTACGTAACACGCCGAACTTATTAGTCACACCTCATTTAGGCTTTATTGCTGAACCAATTTTTGAGGCTTTCTCAAATGGCATAACTGAAACTTTAGAGGCATGGCTCGATCAAAAGCCTGTCCCCCATCCATTTAAGCCGCAATAAGTTTTTCTCTTGAAGACCCTCACACCACTCCAGCTTTTTATTAGCTTTAGCAAAATTGGCATGTCTGGTTTTGGTGGCGTACTACCCTGGGCGCGGCGGACTCTGGTAGAGAAAGATCAGATTCTGACCTCAGAAGAATTCAGCGCGATTCTTGGAATCTGCCAAATCGTTCCCGGGCCAAATATCGTCAATCTTGCAGTGTGTATTGGCTCCCGATTTGGAGGGGCAAGAGGTGCTATCGCCGCAGTCCTTGGCTTGACTTTAGGGCCTATATCAATCGTCATGCTCTTGGCGCTTTTATATGAGCACTTCAAATATCTAGAATTAGTTAAAGGCGTGTTGCGTGGCATCTCTGCCGTAGGGGTCGGGCTGATTGCCTCTACAGGATTCAAAATGTTGCGTGATGAATTTAAATATCCCGCGATGCTATTGGTGGTTTTAGTCACAATTGCCGCAGCAAGCTATTTTCATCTTGCTCTGGGGTGGGTTGTACTGATTGCATCGCCATTAGCAATGGTACTTGCCTGGAAAAAGGCACAGCAATTATGAGCGCCCTGATTGGTCTATTTCTAAAGCTTTCGGCCTTTTCACTGATCGCCTTTGGTGGCGTTAATGCCCTGCTACCAGTTCTCTTCAACCTGGCGGTCAATCAAGAGCACTGGATCGATGTTCAAACCTTTTCAGATTATTTTGCAATTGCCCAAGCAGCGCCAGGCCCGAATTTTATGACGGTCACCCTCATTGGCTGGCACATGCATGGTGTTCTGGGGGCATTAATTGCCACTCTTGCTATTGCCTGGCCTTCCTCCATTCTGATTTATTTTTTGCAGCGCTTCATTATGGGAATGCAAAACCCCTTAATGAAGACATCCATTCAATATGCTGCTGCTGCTTTAGCAATAGGACTAGTGCTTTCTTCTGCATGGCAAATTGCTTTGCAGATTAACCATGACTTTGCCGCCTATGCATTAACGATTGCTACGATTGCGATTACCGTCCTTACCCGCTGGCACCCCTTATATCTGATCGCCATCGGCGCAGCGCTTGGGATGCTTGGCTTCGTGTAATTTCACGGATATGATTGTTCTAATACCAGCCTTGTCTAAGGAACCAATATGCGTTTATTCAAATTAGTCGCTTTGCCAATGGTGGCGCTAGCCACGCTCGCGAGTCCAATCTCAAGCTTGGCGCAATCGAATTACCCCAATAAACCGATTAATTTTATTGTTCCTTATGGTGCAGGCGGCGGGGCAGATTCACGTAGCCGTCAGATTGCGCAAAAGATGAGTTTGATCTTAAATCAACCTATCATCGTGGATAACAAACCTGGGGCTGGCGGGAATATCGGTACAGAATTTATCTCCAGAGCGGCGCCAGATGGCTACACCATTGGCATGGGCAACTTTGCCCCGATGGCTGTAAATAAAACCCTCTTTGGTAATTTACGTTACGACCCAGAGGTCGACCTCACACCGATCGTTTTAATTGAAAA
>CAIMOW010000126.1 GCA_903843235.1 uncultured beta proteobacterium
CTCAAAATCTCGGTAGAACTGGCCAAAATCGTCTGGCATTGGTAACCCAACTTTACGGCCTTCTTCCCAAAACTTAATTACCCAATCAATCACTTTTTCTTCTGGCCATGCAATGTACGCATCGCGCCATAAAGAAGATGCGTCATAAGTAATGGGCCCATATACCGCGTCTTGAAAATCCAAAATACCTGGATTATTTTTTTCAGTAACCATCAAATTACGTGAATGGTAATCACGGTGCACATATACCTTTGCTTGCGCGAGATTGTTTTGAATAATGAGTTCAAAAGCCTGCTTGACTTGCGTATCTTGCGTCTGACTTAATTCAATTCGGAGATGTTTTTTTAAATACCATTCTGGAAATAAATTCAACTCACGCTGCAAGAGTGCTGCATCGTAATTTGGTAGGACATCAGGCTTGCTGACCAATTGCATTTTTATCAATGCCTTGGTTGCATCTTGATAGAGACGATCTGCGGTGTTGTCATTTAGTACGGAGAGGTACGTTTCGTTACCTAAATCATTTAGCAATAGAAAGCCCTGTACCACATTTTTTTCAAGAACATGGGGTACGTTTAAATCAGCCCCTGAGAGTAATAAATCAACCTTAATAAAGGCATCCAACGGCTCGTGTTGAGGGGGAGCATCCATCACAATTAAAGTCCCAAAATCGGGGTTTTTTGACTCAACCCTAAAATACCTCCGAAAGCTGGCATCAGCCGAAGCAGGGGCCAATGTGTTGAGATCTAATTGCCAGCTAGGTTTGAGGCCTTCTAGCCAGTTACGGAGGGTGTTTAAGCGAGCGTCAGTCATGGTCGATTCGTATAATAGTGCGAGTCAGGATCTATGAGTCATTATCGCCGTCGTGCCGGCCTTTGCGCCCCTCTTTTTTTAGCCCTAACCCCCCACTTCGTGTTGGGGTTGGTATTGCTGCAATTTGCACTTCCAGTGGCTGCTCAGGCACCTGCGGCATTACCCCCTACTTCCCAGTCATTAAGCAATTCTGCGAACACGATTTTGATACCTGATCGTGGCGCTGTCACAGTTTTAAAACTAGATGACCAGCTACGAGTTGGGCAACCGATTTCTGATGGCAAAGCTCTTACTTTTACATTGAGCGATTCGATTGACGGCATAGTTGAACGTGATATGCACCTAAAAGGTCGTGCACAAATTCGCCGCAATGGATCAGTAATTAAAGCTGATGAAATTAAATACAATCCTGATACTGATGTTGCTGATTTAGTAGGTAATGCTGAGTTGATCAAAGGCAATACTTCCTTTAAGGGGCCTAAGGCTCGCTTCAAAGTGGATGCGCGTGAAGGTGAGATGGAGTCTCCGATTTATGAGCTTCGTGATAACCGTGCAAATGGCATCGCAAAAAAACTAACGATTGAAACTTCGGATATTTTTGTTTTTGATCAGGCAACTTATACAACGTGTACACCAGAAAATTTAGATTGGTATTTCACAGCTAGCAAGATTGAAATTGATAACGAGCAAAAAGAAATGGTAGGCACTAATGGTGTGATGCGTTTCTTCGATGTGCCCATCGCTTATGTGCCTTATTTTAGCGCCCCAACTTCTAACCAGCGTCGTTCTGGAATACTTGCTCCCGTCACTGGGTACAACTCTAATAATGGTTGGGATACCACTCTGCCTTATTACGTAAACGTTGCCCCTAACCGAGACCTATTGTTGCTACCTCGTTATATGACTGAACGCGGCACCCAGCTTGGCGCTCAATACCGTTTCTTAGATCGTCAATATGCCGGAGCATTAATTGGAGAATACTTGCCTTACGACAAAAAGACGGGCACCGATCGCTGGAAGTACGACTGGCAGCAGAGACAAAATTTTAGTGGGGATTTGGCGCCTGGCGGTTTGCCAGCCCCGGGAGCATGGAACGGATACGCTAATATTTCACGTGTTTCTGACAATATGTATCCCACAGACTTTTCTCAAAGCATTGCGGGTGCGGTTACGAGCCAATTTCGCCAGGAGGTGGGAACAAATAAGCAATTAACTGATAGTTTAAGCAATTGGAATATATCTGCGCGAGCTTTGACTTTTCAGACTTTACAGCCAGATCCAACTACTACAGTTCAGTCACCTTACAACGTTCTCCCTAATTTAACCGCTACCTATAACAATCAAATTACACCTACGGTGTCAGATGCAACTGGCAAGTATTTAGTTTTGCCGACTGGCCCTAAAACAAGTTTTTCAACCGATTACACACGCTTTTCCTATAACGTCAATAGCAATCCGTCCGCCGCTCCGGTTGGAGGTGCATATAATAATTTTCTTTATAGCCAAGCCGATCGAACAGTAGTGAAGGGCGCGGTGGCTTTACCCCAGGTTACCCCTGGCTATTACCTGACTCCTAAAGTGAGCTTTCAGGCGAATAATTATGCTGCTACTGCCTATACGCCTGGCGCACCGCCTGCTCAAGGCTTTGTAATTCCTACCTTTAGTTTGGATTCAGGCTTGGCATTTGAAAGGGATGCGGCAGAGTTAAAGGATTTCTTTGGGCGCGATATGCTTCTTACGATGGAGCCTCGGGCTTTTTACGTATACACACCGTTTCAGAGTCAGGCACAAACACCTCTATTTGATACCGCTGACGGTGGTTTTGGTGTGACCCAAATTTTTAGTGAAAATAATTTTGTGGGTAATGACCGCGTTGCAGATAACAACAAGCTGACTGGCGGTATTACAAGCCGTATGCTAGAGGCTAGTTCTGGTGCTGAGCGCGCCTCGGTTACGCTTGCTCAAAGACAAGACCTCACTGGCCAGCGCGTTGGCTTGAATGGGACTATTGTCAACCCGACTACTTATTCAGATACTTTGGGCTCTGGCTCCATTCGCTTGCTTGGAAACTTTAGTGCAGACGTCTTTGGACAGTACAACACTCAATTAAATCGTTTTGTACAAACTACAGTAGGTGGTAGTTGGCGCCCAACCCCAGGGCGAAGTTTGAATTTTGGTTATCGTAATGTGTGGAGTCCTCCAGTTCAGGCCTACGGATCTACTCCAGCAACCCTTGCAGCAACGACTACCGATCAATATAACGTTTCTGGTCAATGGCCCATTACCCGTGAGCTTTCAGTCTTGGGGCGTTGGGGCTATGATGCTTTGAGTACCAAAACACTGAATACCTTAGCGGCATTAGAGTGGACGCGTGACTGCTGGACTTTGCGTGCGGCTTATTCTCAAATACTCAATACCTCCCAAATGACCACTACCCAAATCCTCTTCCAAATAGAATTTAGGGGCTTTGGTAGCGCGGGTAGTAATCCAGTTGATATCATGAAGCTTAATGTTCCTGGATATTTGCCCACTTCCAAGCCTATACCACCTTCAACATACGAGAACTATCAATGACGCCTTGTCTGAGTAGCTTTAAACGGGTTTTTATTCAAGCTTTGCTTGCAAGCACTATGTTGCTTACTGGTGTTGCACTTGCTCAGGAGGCTGCACGCTCAAGTCCCGATAGCAAAATTCGCAACATTGATGGCGTGGCAGCTGTTGTTAATACAGGTTATGTGACCCGCAAAGAAATTGATGATCGTATTATTGCCTTGCAGAAGCAGGGTACAAAACTTCCAGATCCTGTTGTGCTCCGTAAGACGATTATGGAGCGTCTCATTATTGAAAAAATTCAACTCCAAGAGGCAGAACAGGAGGGGATTGTCGTTAGTGATAAAGAGCTGGATAAGATTATTGCCGATATTGCATCCAAAAATAAATTATCAGTTGCGGAGTTTAAGCAGAGAGTTATTGCTACAGGAAGTACATTTGGGCGTTATAAAGAAATGTTACGTGATGACATCATCATTAGCCGTTTTCGCGAGCGTGAAGTTGAAGGCAAGATCAAAATCTCTGATGCTGAGATTGATAACTACATTGCTGATCGTACACGTGCTATGACTGGAGGAGGGACTCCTCGCTCTGCTCCCGTGGCACCAGGGGCGCCAGAGGAAATCGATGTCGCTCAAATTTTTATCCCCGCTGATTCTAGTGCTGGAGCTGGTGCTCAAGCGGAGGCAAAGAAAAAAGCGGAAGCATTATTACGTGACGCTCGCGGTGATGTAGATTTTTTACAGCTTGGTGCGATGGTTGCAAAAGATGATCCAAAAATTAAGTTTCAAGAATTAGGCTATCGCACACCAGATCGCTTGCCGCAGTTATTTTATGAAGCCATCAGGAATACAGGCGGTGGTCAAGTAGCTAATAGTGTAGTAAAAAGCCCCGCTGGTTATCACGTACTCAAAGTTTTGGATCGCCGCGCTCTGGCTGCTGGCGCTCCGCAACAGGCTACCCCTCAAGAGGCCGCCTCAAGCGCGCCACAAAATATTGCCATTACCCAGACAATGCCCCGCCATATCTTGCTGCGCAATCGCCCAGGATTGAGTGATCAAGATGCAGAGCGACGTCTAGCGGGATATCGTGATCAGGTGCGTGCAAAGACATCTGATTTTGGCGAATTAGCAAAGAAATATTCTGAAGATGGTTCTGCAGCTAATGGTGGTAATTTAGGCTGGATGGGTCCAGGGGATTTGGTTCCTGAATTTGAGCAGGCAATGAATCGTTTGCAAATCGGCGAAGTGAGTAATCCAGTGAAGTCTGAATTTGGCTGGCATTTGATTCAGGTACTTGAACGTCGAGAAGCTCAACTAACGGTTGATAAGCAAAAAGAATTTGCGCGCGCTGCTATTCGTGAACGAAAGTTTGAGCAGGCCTATCAGGATTGGATTCGTCAGTTGCGAGATACCGCAACAGTGAAGATCATTAATGCCGATGATGCTGCAAGTAGCCCCCGTTAATCTAGTCATTAGTTCGGGGGAGCCTGCTGGTGTTGGGCCAGAGATTAGTCTTGCGGCGGCCTACACTTTCTTAAAAGAGCAACCTAACGCCTATATCACTGTGCTCGGAAATGCCGCTTTATTGCAGATGCCTAAGAATATTGCTTCTGAAATATCAAAACGCTTAAAGATTCAGTCTTTTGAACTCGCAGAGTCAGTAACTTCTGGAGTACTTAATTCTGCTAACGCACAATATGTTCTCAATCTATTAGATAGTGCGGCAACTGGTTGTTTAGCTGGACGCTTTGATGCCATGATTACTGCACCATTGCAAAAGAGCATTATTAATGTTGCTGGAACCCCTTTTACTGGGCATACAGAATACTTGGCTGAGGTTTGTAAGGTTGATCACGTAGTCATGATGTTGTGCGCGCTTTTACCAGTGGGCTTCTTGGGGCTGCAGCATCCCAGGGAATTTCGAGTTGCTTTAGTCACCACTCACCTTCCCTTAAAAGAGGTGCCATCAGCACTAACTCAAAAGCACATACTAGAAACCATTCAAATCGTCCACCGTGATCTTCAGCAGAAATTTGACATCCTTAACCCAGCAATTAGAGTGGCAGGACTAAACCCTCATGCTGGAGAATCTGGTTATTTAGGGCGCGAAGAGATTGAAATGATTTCTCCTGCAATTGCATTGGCTCAGCAGGAGGGCATTCAAGTTACTGGACCCTATCCTGGTGATACGATGTTTGACGTAGGCAGCTTGGATCATATAGATGCTTATATTGCGATGTATCACGATCAGGGCCTAGCCCCTTTTAAATTTGTCACATTTGGTGGCGGTGTTAATGTGACCTTAGGATTGCGGATTCTTCGCACTTCAGTTGATCACGGTACTGCACTGGATATTGCTGGAAAGGGTATCGCAGATCCCAGTAGCATGCTTGAAGCATTGCGCTTGGCTTATCAATTAGCAGCGAATAAAAAAGTAAGCAGCTCTTGATACATCACGCACGCAAACGCTTTGGACAAAACTTTTTGCAAGATGCTGGTGTCATTTATTCCATCGTTGCACTGATTAACCCTAGTGCTGATGCGCATGTGATTGAGATAGGCCCAGGACTTGGTGCCCTGACAAAACCTTTATTAAGGAATTTAGATCATCTAGATCTTCTAGAAATCGATCGAGATTTAGTAGCCTACTGGAACCAGCAGAACCTCAAGGGCTTGTCTGTTATTGAAGGAGATGCATTAAAGTTTGATTTCATGTCCTGGGCTAAGAGTCGCTCCGAAAATGGTGGCTTGTGCAAGGTGGTAGGCAATTTACCTTACAACATATCTTCACCGCTCTTGTTTCATTTGGTGTCTGCAGCAGCAGTGATTGATGAGCAGGTATTTATGTTGCAAGCGGAAGTGGTTGAGCGCATGGTTGCTCCCGCAGGTAGTTCTGACTTCAGCCGCTTATCAGTTATGCTGCAGGCTCGCTATCATATGGAGCAAGTACTTGAAGTTCCGCCTGAAGCATTTGATCCTCAGCCTAAGGTCAATTCTGCAGTGGTCAGAATGATTCCTAGAATAGATTTCAATCTTAATGATGTGCAGTGGGCCTCGTTGGAGAAGGTGGTAGCAGCAGCCTTTTCTCAAAGAAGAAAAATGCTCCGCACGAATCTACAAACGGTTGCAGACAAATTATCTTTAACGGAGCTTGAGTTAAAGTCTCGCGCTCAAGATATTTCTGTTGATCGATATATCGAGTGGGCCAAGGTATTAGCTAAGTAAAACTTTGCGTCGGCATTGTCTTAAGTCTTATAAGCATCTGGATCAATAATGCGCATTTCTTCTTCAATCCACTTTTCAACTTCTTGATGGAGTTGACCGCCAGTTTTGCCAGCTGAGGCAATTGCAGGGCCAATAGAAAAAATCACCGTTCCAGGTTGCTTTAGAAAGCTATTCTTAGGCCAGCAACGACCTGCATTATGGGCAATCGGAATGACCATTGCTTCGGTAGCACTTGCAAGTCTAGCCCCGCCTTTGCTGTAAGGTCTGTATGATCCAGTGGGTATTCTGGTTCCCTCTGGAAACAACATAATCCATTTACCTTCAGCAAGGCGCTTGCGACCTTGGTTTGCTACTGAGATTGCGGCAGTTTCTTTGCTGGCACGATTGATGTGAATCATTTTTAGTAATGCTAATGCCCACCCAAAAAATGGAATCCAAAGAAGTTCGCGTTTAAAGACAAAACAGAGTTGCTTTGGAAGGAGTGCAATGTATGCGATCGTTTCATAAGCTGATTGATGCTTACTGAGCACTACGACGGGTTGATCAAGCACTGCATACATATTCTCCATCCCACGAATTTCATAATGAATTCCACACAGCGGCTTCAATAACCAGATAACCACTTTGTTCCATAGTCCAATAAAGCGATAGCGATTTTCAGGATTAAGGAATGGAAAAGCCAGCAGACAAAGAATTGACCAGATTGGCGTAAAGACTAGCAAAAATAGGGTGAAGAGAGCTGAGCGTAAAAAGATCATTTTCTAAACTTTCTCTTTTAAAAGACTGGTCGCAAACGCAAGCAAATCTTCATGAATTTCAGTACCATCCGGAAGTTCACCCTTAGCCAACGTTTTCTTACCCTTACCGGTTAGGACCAAATGTGGTGAGGCGCCTAGAGCGATGCCAGCTTGTAAATCTCTCAAGGAGTCCCCTACGATGGGCACGCCTTCAAGCGGGTTCTTACTGTTATTTTTCTTGTAGCGAAGGGCAATCTCTTTCATGAGACCAGGCAATGGTTTGCGGCAATCGCAAGCACTGGTATCCACATGAGGGCAAAAGAAGATGCTATCAATGCGGCCGCCGAGTGGTTTCAGTAATACCTCCATCTTGCTATGCATAGCATGCAGATCGTTGATATTGAAATAACCCCTCGCTAGACCTGATTGATTGGTGGCTATGGCTATTTGATAGCCGGCTTGGTTAAGCAAGGCAATAGCTTCTAGACTACCAGGAAGGGGAACCCACTCTTCGCTCGACTTCACATAGTCGTCCCTGTCTTCATTGATCACGCCGTCGCGATCGAGGATGATTAATTTAGTAGAGCTAGTGCTCATGCTAATTTGCCGAGATCGGCAATGAGATTCATTTTCTGGTGAAGTTGTTGCAAGAGAGCTAGGCGGTTATCGCGTAACTCAGGATTTGGATCCATCACCATTACATCTGCAAAGAATTGATCAATGGGTTGACTCAATGCTACAAGAGCCTTTAAGAGTTCAACAAATTGACCTTGCGCGTAGGTTGCATTAAGTTTTGGGGTAATGCTTTCCAAGGCTTGAAATAGGACAGTCTCTGCAGGAACTTGCAATAGCTTATTGGAGCAAGTTGTTGGAATCGCAGTAGTGGTTTTCTTGAGAATGTTGCTGATCCGCTTATTGGCGGCAGCAAGTTGGGTTGCTTGCTCAAGCGCGTTAAATTCCCGTAAAGCAGTCAAGCGGCCGATGAGGTCATTTAGCTGTGCAGGTGATTGGCTAAGAACAGCATCAATTTCAGCACTAGTAAATGGTTTCCCAGCGACAGATTGATCTCGCAAGTAGGCGCGTAGACGATCGATGATGAAGGCATAAATATCTTCAGCCTTAGCTTTTTCTTGTACGTCTTTTTGAGTAAATTGGGCGCGGGCCAAAGTAATAAGGTCCGGCAGGCTTAAAGGAAGATTTTTTTCCAAGAGCAAGCGGCAGATACCTAAAGCATGCCGACGCAGTGCATATGGGTCTTTATCGCCAGTGGGGGCAAGGCCAACACCCCAAATACCCACCAAGGTTTCTAATTTGTCGGCAATAGCCAAGATGGTACCTGTCTGAGTTTGCGGCAAGATATCACCAGCAAAGCGTGGCATATAGTGCTCGCTACAGGCGGCAGCCACTTCAGGATTCTCACCATCATGTGTAGCGTAGTAGCGACCCATGATGCCTTGCAACTCTGGAAACTCGCCAACCATATCAGTCAGTAGGTCAGTCTTGGCAATTTCAGCAGCACGACTAGCAAACTCCATATTTGCTTCAACATCTTTGTTTTTTAATTCTTTTGCAATGCCAGTAGCAATTGCAGCAACGCGCTGAGTACGCTCAAGTTGATTACCGAGTTGGTTGTGATAAACCACCTTACCAAGGTCAGCTACGCGAGACCCTAAAGGACGTTTTTGATCTTGCTGAAAGAAGAAGCGCGCATCCGAGAGGCGTGGGCGCACAACGCGCTCATTGCCAGAGATGATGGCTTCAGGCTTATCAGTTTCAATATTAGAAACAATTAGAAAACGGTTACGTAACTTGCCTTGCTGATCAGTCAACGCAAAATATTTTTGGTTGGTTTGCATGGTCAGAATTAAACATTCTTGCGGCACTTCCAAAAACTCTTGGTCAAAATGACACTCGTAAATGGCTGGCCACTCAACGAGAGCAGTCACCTCATCGAGAAGGCTATCTGGCATTAAGACAGAATCAACGCCAGCCGCATTTAATAGTGCAGCTTGGATATGTTCACGGCGCTTGTTAAAGCTCGGCATGACTTTGCCCTTATTCTGTAGCGTTGTTTCATACTGATCTGCTGATGTGATCGAAATCACGCTAGGCGCTAAGAAGCGGTGACCGTCAGTTTGGTTACCAGCATGAATGCCTAGTGCGCTGATGGCTAAAGGCGTATTACCGTGTAGTGCAATGATCTTGTGGGCGGGGCGGGCAAACTCAACATCGGCTAATTGACCATTCTTTTGCATTACTTGGTAATGCATCATTTTTGCAATTGGCAGCTTGCTTAATGTGCTCTCGAGTGCCGCTTGAGCTGTTTGCTCAAGTGCTGCACCTTTCGCTATCACATTTAGATAGAGTGCTTCATTTTTACCTTCACCCGATTTTTCTAAGGTGGAGATATCGAGATCTGCATAGCCAAGTGCGCCTAATTTCTTTAGAAGGGGTGCGGTACCTTTGCCTTCGACATCAAACGCAATACTGGTAGGTAATAATTTTTCGCGTACTGGGTAGTCAGGGGCCTGACTCATTACATCTGTTACATGAACTGCTAAGCGGCGTGGAGTTGCATAGCCAGTCGCTTTAGAGTTGGCACTCAATAATCCTGCAGCTTTTAATGTGTTAAAGATACCATCACTAAATGCATCTCCGAGGCGACGCAATGACTTCGGCGGGAGTTCTTCAGTGAATAATTCAATCAACAAGTCCGCTGATTGAGAAGGCATATTGGATGTGCTCATAAATAGACTGGAGTGCTTATGCTTTAGCTTGACGTTGGCACATTGGGAAACCGAGTTTTTCTCGGGACTCAAAGTAAGCCTGTGCAACAGCGCGTGAGAGATTACGAATACGACCAATATAGGCAGCGCGCTCAGTTACGGAGATTGCGCCACGGGCATCTAGCAAGTTAAACGTATGGGCTGCCTTAAGGACCATTTCATAAGCAGGTAAGGCAAGTGGTACTACCATTAAGCGTTTTGCTTCACTCTCAAAGTTTGCAAAGTTAGCAAACAATAAATCGGTGTTGGAGTGCTCGAAGTTGTAGCAAGATTGTTCCACTTCATTCTGGTGATAGACATCTCCATAAGAAATGCCATCAGCCCACACTAGGTCATAAACGTTAGAGCAATTTTGGATGTACATCGCCAGACGCTCAATGCCGTAAGTGATTTCACCGAGCACGGGTTTGCAGTCTAGTCCGCCAACTTGTTGAAAGTAGGTGAACTGAGTGACTTCCATGCCGTTGAGCCAAACTTCCCAGCCCAGACCCCATGCTCCTAAGGTTGGGTTTTCCCAGTCGTCCTCTACAAAACGCACATCGTTTTCTGTAAGGTCTAGACCGAGGGCTGCAAGAGAGCCCAGATATAGCTCGAGAATATTTTCTGGAGCGGGCTTTAAAACAACCTGGTATTGGTAGTAGTGCTGAAGACGGTTTGGATTCTCGCCATAGCGACCATCTTTAGGTCTGCGTGAAGGTTGAACATACGCTGCTTTCCAGGGCTCTGGACCAATGGCACGCAAGAAGGTGGCCGTATGAGAGGTACCGGCACCAACCTCGAGGTCGATAGGTTGCAATAGGGCGCAACCTTGTTGGTCCCAGTAATCTTGGAGTTTGAGAATGATTTGCTGAAAAGTAAGCATGATTAACCTAGCTAAGCCTTTGATTTTACATGGCTAAGCCGGCTAAGGACTAAAACTGTTTTTGCCGAATGAGACCTAAGAAGAGCAGGAGGTAGGAAATACTCAAAATAGGAGCGTTTCCCCAGGTGACGTAAGGTGTTTTTCCTGAATACGCTTGTACCTTGGTGCTTAATGTTCCTTGTGTAAATTCAGGGAGTTGTGCAAGTAGTTTGCCATCAGACCCTAGTACAGCGGTAATCCCAGTATTCGTGGCGCGTAGGGCTGGCAGGCCTGTTTCTAGTGAGCGCAATTGAGAGAGTCGTAATTGTTGCGTGGGCGCTTGAGAAGCTCCAAACCAGGCCAAATTGGTAATGTTGATCATCAGGTTCGCCGGTTTATCGCTTTCACGAAGTCGTGCAGCTAACTCGCTCCCAAATACGTCTTCATAGCAAATAGTGATTGCCGCATAAATGGGGTCTTGTCCAGATCTTTTGATTGCAAAAAAAGCTTGATCTTTTGCTCCCCGTGCAAAATCACTCAAGGGGACGCTAAAAGCTTTAACAAACCAATGAAACCCGGGGGGAATAAATTCGCCAAAAGGTACTAAGTGGGTTTTATCGTATTGATAGGTGGGCGTATCTGGACTGATACCCAAGGCTCTATTTGAAAACTCTCTGCCATCTGGAGGGTTGTGATGCCGGCCAATAATGCCAAATAACAAGGCGCTCTGACTCTGATTAGAAAAAGCTTGCAGGCTATCTAAGAGACCGCTTGGCAAATTGGTTTCTGGCCAAGAAAATGCAGTCTCAGGACTGACAATCAGATCCGCATGAGAAGACTTCATTGCTTGGTCGTAAAAATGAATTTGCTTAAATACTCCATCAGGATTGAAGATTAAGCTTTGAGCAAAATTTCCTTGAATGAGCTCTACGCTAAGTGGATCACCTTGTGGTTTTGTGAACTGCCACCAAGAAAGCGCTGGCATGAGAAGTAAGATGCAGAGGAGCGAAATCCCGCCAATTCTTGGATGCTTCCCGAGTATGTAAAGCTGCCAAGAGCCCCACACAGCCAAAAAAGTACAGGCTAATCCTCCTAGATAAGGGGCGATTGGGCCAAAAGGACCATTCACTTGTGATTCAGCTAGACCCATCCAAGGAAATCCAGTGAGCAGCCAGCTCCTTAACCACTCAATGAGCACCCAGTTAGCAGCCAGTAGCAAGCCTGATATATGACTATATTTGAAGATCCGTATTGACAGACTTGCTAAAGAAAAAAACAAAGCCATACCCCCAGCCAGCAAAAATACTGCTGCTGCTGAGAGCATCCAGTGCATGCCCCCAATGTCATGAAGGCTGATATAGATCCACCACAGACCAAGAACAAAGTAGCCAAGCCCGAAAGACATGCCTGCTACAAAATAATGCTTGAAAGGCTGATAATTTAATTTGTGAAGCTGCCACCAAATCAAAGTCAGTATGGGTATTTGAATCCAGCCCCCAAACGGCAGTTCGGCTACTCCAGCTAATATTGCACCCAGCATGAAGAGCGCAAGTAGTTGAATGCGATTGCGAATCTTCGGCAATTGCCAATTCATCAAAGCTATTCTCAATCAGTTTTCTTGGGGAGTTGACGCGCTAGCAGAATGTGAATTTGTCTTGGGTCTGCGCGCTGTACTTCAAATTCAACACCACCAACTTGAACTAGTTCACCCATCTTCGGAACTCTGCCAAGGTGTTGAATTACTAGGCCTGCGACAGTTTCAATATTCTCGTCTGCAAAATGAGTACCTAAGGTTTCATTAAACTGGTCAAGCTCGGTAATGCCTTTTACTCGAATATCTCCATTGTCGAGGGAGATGATGTTGTCAGCTTCTTCATCAATATCATGCTCATCTTCAATGTCACCCACAATTTGCTCAAGCACATCTTCAATGGTGATAATTCCAGCAGCACCGCTGTATTCATCCACCACAATAGCTAGGTGATTCCGATTGTCTTTAAAGTCGCGCAGCAAAACACTCAAGCGTTTTGATTCTGGAATAAAGACCGCTGGACGCAGCCAATCACGAACCTGAAAGTCTGATTCTGTCGAGTGACGAAGTAAATCTTTGGCCAAGAGGATGCCAATGACATTGTCTTTGCTTCCTTCAAATACTGGGAAGCGTGAGTGCGCTGCAGTAATGACGCTCTTGATAATTTCTGGGAGCGATAGATTGATATCGATCCAGTCGATTTGTGCGCGTGGCACTAGGATGTCCCGAGCGCTAAGTTGCCCAACCTGAAATACCCCTTCAATCATTGAAAGCGCATCAGCATCAATCAGCCCTTCGCTTTGAGCTTCTCTGAGTGTGTCAATGAGTTCTTGACGGCGTTCAGCAGGGCTGATGGGTTGTGGCGTTAAAAAATCAGCCAGTCGTTCTAGTAAGGATTTATTGGGGTCGGACATGGTTACAAGAATAGCGTAGAAATAAGTAATTTCATGGATTGAGTAAGAAATGGGTTTTATTGTGAAATATAGGGGTTAGTGAACCCTAGATTTTTTAAGATTTTTATCTCCAGGCTTTCCATTTTCTGCGCTTCTTTACCCATTTCATGATCAAGCCCTTGTGCATGCAAACAGCCATGAATAATTAAGTGGGCTAAATGGGCTTTTACTGTTTTGCTTTGCTCACGCGCTTCTTTCTGCACTACAGGCAAACAAAAAACAATATCTGCCGCGAGAGATTGTTTGGTGAGTTCGTAAGGAAAAGTCAGCACATTGGTTGGTTTATCTTTTTTTCGGAAAGCAAAATTTAACTTTTTGCTTTCTGTTTGATTTACAAAACGCAGGGTAAGTAAACCACTTCGTTGAACAGCTGTTTTTACCCATCTCTTGATTAGGGCGTGTGAGGCGATGCTACTTAGTGATTTTTCTAGTGCTGGACACGCGCACTGAACATCAACTATGAGTTTTTGGGCGGGTTTAGATTGAGCTGGCATGGGTCTGGAGTAATTCACCGCGGAGGGTGTAATTGAGAACTTCAGTAATTTCAATATCCACCATCTTGCCGATCCACCTATCAATATTTTGGTCTGGCACGGGAATATGGATAACGCGATTATTAGCAGAGCGCCCCTGAAGATTGATGCCATCTTTAGCCAAGCCCTCGATCAAAACTCTTTCAACATTTCCAAGCATATTCTGGCTAATTACGGTTGCTTGAGATTCGACTAGTGTTAGCAAGGTTTGTAAGCGTTTGAGTTTTACTTCATAAGGCGTTCCGTCACTAAGATTTGCAGCCGGCGTTCCTGGTCGTGGACTAAAGATAAAACAAAAGCTGTTATCAAATTGCAACTCTTTGACCATCTTTAGTAGCTTGTCAAAATCAGCATCAGTCTCCCCTGGGAAACCAACAATAAAGTCGCTTGATAACGTGAGGTCAGGCCTTACTGCGCGCATCTTGCGAATGATGCTCTTGTATTCCAATGAGGTGTAGCCACGCTTCATGGCAGAGAGAACCGTGTCCGAGGCGTGCTGGACGGGCAAGTGAAGGTGACTAACTAACTTAGGAACTTTGGCATACACATCGATCAAGCGTTGCGTGAATTCTTTGGGATGGCTCGTAGTGAAGCGAATGCGCTCGACCCCTGGTATCTCTGCAATATATTCAATCAAGAGTGCGAAGTCAGCGAGCTCTTCGGTGTTGCCCATCTTGCCTAAATAAGCATTAACGTTTTGTCCGAGCAAAACTATTTCTTTAACGCCTTGTGAGGCCAGACTTGCTACTTCAGTTAGTACGTCGTCAAAGGGGCGCGATACTTCTTCGCCGCGGGTGTATGGCACGACGCAATAGCTGCAATATTTTGAGCAGCCCTCCATAATGGAGACGTAGGCAGAGCCGCGCATTTGGCGAGAGGCGGGAAGGTGATCGAATTTTTCAATTTCCGGAAATGAAATATCTACTTGAGAAATCCCAGTCTCACGACGTTTGTTAAGTAAATCAGAAAGACGATGCAAAGTTTGCGGGCCAAATACCACATCTACATAGGGCGCGCGACTAATAATTTGCTGGCCTTCTTGGCTGGCAACGCATCCACCAACTCCAATCAACAAATCAGGCCTGCGTTTTTTAATTTCACGTAAACGCCCAAGATCAGAAAAGACTTTGTCTTCTGCTTTTTCTCGAATGGAGCAGGTGTTCAGTAGAACAACATCTGCATCTTCTGGAGAGTCTGTCATTTCCATGCCTTCGTTAGCATGGAGGATGTCTGCCATCTTTCCGGAGTCATACTCGTTCATTTGACAGCCAAAGGTTTTGATATAGAGCTTTTTCATATGCCGTTCTCAGGTTTATAACTGGGGGCGAAGTTCAGATTTTACGGCATCAGCGCACTTGCCACGCTTACATTAAGCGATAAACCAGAATGGTCACCAATGTAGGTGGTAGGGCAGCAAACAATAGATAGCCTGCGGAAACAGTAGCATTGGGGAAGTGGCTACGCAAAATTGCGATTCCAGCAGGATTAGGGGCATTGGCGATCACTGTTAAGCCACCACCAGCTACGGCACCACCAACTAAGGCAAGTTTAAATTCTGGTGAAGTACCGCTGACGAGTGAGCCAAGGTAGGTGAGTGCTGCGTTATCTGTAATGGCTGTCAGTGCAAGGCTGCCGTAAAACACAGCGGTAGGACTCATGTTCTCTAGGATGGGTTGTAGCCACCATCCCTGCAATCCTCCAAGTACAACCAAGCCAGCCAAGAAGAACCCAACTAACAGCGCTTCACGCAAAATTAAAGGACTTTGGTGCTTGGGGTAGGCAGTGGTGTAGCCAATAAAAAATAGTAGGAGCCACATGAAGATAACGGGATCATGGGCGAAGCCCACAATGCCTGCCAAGAACAGTAGATGAATGAAAGTTGTAGTGACTGGCATCTTGATTTGCGCAGCTTCACTTTCGGGTTCAATGAGATGTCGATGAAATATTAGCGTGGCTGCTATTGCGTTAATGAAAATCGCAATGCAAGATTCAAGACCGAAATTGGTGAACATGAATCCGCTGCTCCATCCCCATGTGGATGAAACCATGAGGACGGGCGGGGCAGCAAAATTGGTGAGCGTGCCACCAATCGAAATGTTTACAAATAGAGCTCCCAAAGTGCCATAGAGCAAAGCGTTGGAGCATTTATGGCGGTAGACCAAGTCCCGTAATAAAAAGGCCGCTAGCGTCATTGCGGCTGGTTCGGTGATAAGTGAACCCAGCAAAGGTGTAATACTCAGTATTAGGAAATATAAAGTGGGGGCTTGTTTAGTGCGCAAAACTGATTGCATCATTTTTGTTAAGCCTTGCAGAATTTGACTAGCAATATTTAGAATAGGTTTGCTACCGGCCACCACCATGATGGCGAATACAAACAGAGGCTCAGTGAAGTTACGATGATTTGCATAGTCTTTTGCTGTGCTTAAATCATTTGCGAGCCACATAAAGATGATGAGGATGGCCGCCCAAAACCCAAAGACAATTTCTACTTCGCCTAGCAAGTGCCATAGGCCAGAATGCTTAGGAGATGTTTTAGCTAATGCCTCAAAATAAGATGTACAAAAGGTATGCAGCACTGCGATTGCAAAAATAATAATTGCGCCAAGTTCGGTAGGGGTAAAGTTCATAATTAAATGGTATCAGCTACTTAAGGCAAATAAAGTTTTGATTCTTTAGGAGATTGTGATGAAATTAAAAATTGGCTATCAAGAGTTAATCGCACAAGCGATGGGGCAGGTTGAAACAGTCCCAATTAATCAAGCAAAAGAGTTTTTGGAAGATACCAATACTATTTTTGTGGATATTCGTGATGTCCGCGAGATTGAGCGTGAAGGCATGATTCCGAATGCTTTGCATGCCCCCAGAGGCATGTTGGAGTTTTGGGTCGATCCAGATAGCCCCTATTTCAAGCCTATTTTTGGGGAGGGCAAGCGTCTAGTTTTATATTGCGCATCTGCGTGGCGCTCTGCATTGGCGACAGAAACACTTCAAAGAATGGGTGTACCAGGGGTTTGCCATCTGGAGGGAGGTTTTACTGCCTGGAAAGCAGCGGAATTACCTATAACTCCCAAGCCCCGTAAGCCCTAATCTGCTTAAATTTTAAGCAGACCCGCTCTTGAAATTGGGCAAGTTGACCCCATTTAATCAGGGTCGATAACACTTATTCAGAAGGTTGAGGATCTCCGCATGACCATAGCTAGCAAAGAAACCTTAGGCTTTCAGGCCGAAGTAAAACAACTTTTACAACTCATGATTCATTCCTTGTATTCCAATAAGGAAATCTTTTTACGTGAACTTATTTCGAACGCATCCGATGCATCAGACAAGTTGCGTTTTGAGGGGATTGCCAACCCCGATTGGTATGGCGACGATCCCGATCTCAAAATCACAGTGAGCTTTGATAAAGCAGCTAGAACTGTCACCATTTCTGATAATGGCATTGGTATGAGTCGAGATGAGGTCGTTGCTAACTTGGGCACAATTGCGCGTTCAGGTACCAAAGAGTTCTTTACCAAATTATCTGGTGATCAACAAAAAGATGCCGCCCTAATTGGCCAGTTTGGCGTAGGTTTTTACTCTGCATTCATTGTTGCCGATCGCATTACCGTTGACACCCGTCGCGCAGGCTCGCCAGCGAAAGATGGCGTGCGCTGGGAGTCTGATGGTTCAGGTGAATTTACCGTTGAGTCGATTGATCGTCTGCAACGGGGCACGTCTATCACTATGCACTTGCGCGAGGGTGAAGATGATTTCTTGTCTAGCTATAAGTTAAAATCCATCATCCGTAAATACTCAGATCATATTTCTTTGCCGATTCAGATGAATAAAGAAGAATGGGATGAAGAGAAAAAAGAGCAAGTCGTTAAAGATGAGTTAGAAAGCATCAATCAATCAAGCGCATTGTGGGCGCGGGCTAAACCTGAAATTACTGCTGAGCAGTATGACGAGTTTTATAAACATCTCTCGCATGATTTTGAAAATCCTTTGTGCTATTCATTGAATCGGGTTGAGGGACGCAGTGAATTCACTCAGCTGTTGTATGTGCCGGCACGAGCATCTTTTGATTTATGGGATCGTAATAAGCGTGGTGGTATTAAGTTGTATGTAAAACGCGTATTTATCATGGAAGATGCAGAGCAATTGATACCAATGTATCTTCGCTTTGTAACTGGTGTGATTGATTCCGTTGATCTGCCATTAAATGTTTCTCGCGAAATCTTGCAAGAGTCGCGTGATGTCAAGGTGATTCGTGAAAGTTCAACTAAGCGTGTTTTAAGCATGCTCGAAGAGTTGGCGAATAGTGATGATGGAGAAAAGAAAGAAAAGTACCACACTTTCTGGAGTCAGTTTGGACAAGTACTGAAAGAGGGCGTTGGTGAAGACCAAGTTAATCAAGAGCGCATCCTTAAATTACTCCGCTTTGCAAGCACCCATCTAGACTCTACTGATCAAACAGTTTCTCTAGCTGAATATGTGTTGCGCATGAAAGAAGGTCAAGACAAGATTTATTACGTGACAGGTGAAACTTTCAATGCTGCAAAGAATAGTCCGCATCTCGAAATCTTCCGCAAGAAGGGCGTAGAGGTGTTATTGCTTTCTGATCGCGTTGATGAGTGGATGCTTTCCTTCTTTACAGAGTTTGACGGTAAGCAATTGACTTCAGTTGCTAAAGGTGGTTTAGATCTTGGTGCCTTAGGCGATGAGAAGGAAAAGAAGGAGCACGAAAAAACCGAAAAAGAGTTCAAAGATTTATTGGAAAAAATGAAGACCGTACTTGCAGATAAGGCAAAGGATGTACGTGTTACTTTCCGCTTGACCGATTCACCTGCTTGTTTGGTATCAGATGAGAATGAGCTTTCTGGTAACTTATTGCGCATGCTTAAGGCTGCAGGTCAACAGGCCCCTGATACCAAGCCAATTCTTGAAATCAATCCTGAACATCCTCTGCTTTTGAAGCTCAAGTACGATGACAAACAATTTAATGAGTGGACGAATGTTCTATTCGATCAAGCGCTACTGGCTGAAGGCGGCCAACTAAATGATCCTGCTGGATTTGTAAAGCGTATTAACCAGTTGCTACTCAACCAATAAAGGCCATCATGAGAAAAGTTCAGTCCCAGTTTGGTCTAAATCCCTTGCAGCAAAAATTAGCGGTGGGTGACTTGCATCTTTTGGCTGATGCTGAGGTCTCTCGCGGTGGTGCCGGGACAGGTCCATCGCCTCATGAGTATCTTGCTGCTGCATTGGCATCCTGCACTAGCATGACGTTAAAGATGTATTCCGAGCGTAAAGCTTGGAAATTAGAAAATGTCATTGTGACTGTTGATATTGATCGCACGAATGATGTTGAGATATTTATTCGTGACATTCAGTTGATGGGTGAGTTAGAAACTGAGCAAAAAGAGCGTTTGTTAGATGTTGCAAATAGGTGCCCTATTCACAAGGCATTGGCAGGAGAGATTCAAATAAAAACCCAGCTTGTAAATTAATACAAACTGGGTTTGGTGTTACGGGTACTGCTAAATTAGAAGAAGAGAGCTATCAGTTAGGGGCTTGATTTTTCTGATTTGTTTTTCCAGCGTTGTAGCCAGAGTTGTACTCAGAAGCTTGCTCTTTTTTATACGCATCATATACATAACCAGATGCTGCACCAACTGCTGCGCCACCAACTGCACCCCAAATAGGATTGCCGTGGAAAATAGCTGTGCCGACTGCGCCAGCTGCTGCACCTATGCCTGCACCAGATAAAGTACGTTGTTCAGTGTTGCTCATGTTGGAGCAACCAGCGATTGCTGCAGTAGCTGCTGCGATAGCGATAATTTTTTTCATATCAAGCGATCCTTATATAAATGTATGTTGTATTGGCTTATTTTTTGGCGCAAGGAAAGCGCATTGCTAAGAAGCCTAAAAAAGTTCCCGAAGCAGGTTCATTAGCAAGTTGGGGAGCTATTTGTGCAAACTTAACAAAATCACCAATCACTTCATCACGGTTTGGAGCGGGTTGCTTCACGCAAATAAATGGTTTAGCGCGTTGCGGATGGCGCGTTGCTAAATAGGTGTCATAAATAGCGGTTGTATAGCCAATACAGAAGCTGCGAGATTCTGGACTTGCAGGGAGTTTACATACTCCGACGAGTTCTTGAGTGCTAAGCACTTTAATTTTTTCTTGGGCCTGAACTAGACCTGAAAATGCACCGATTACGATTAAAACAGCTAAAACTTTCTTCATGGGTTCTCCCTTGGGTGTATGTGAAACAATCATAAACCATAAATATCCTGAAATTTTGCACTAAATTAGTGCAAAGTGCACCGAATTGGGTTTTATTTTTCCCCATAATGATGCAAAAAACTAGGAGTGGAAATTCAATGGAAACTTTGAAATCAGGTAGCGATGCTTTATTTATTTTGCTCGGCGCCATTATGGTCTTGGCAATGCATGCAGGCTTTGCCTTTTTGGAACTGGGTACAGTACGCAAAAAGAACCAAGTCAATGCGTTAGTCAAAATATTAGTAGATTTTGCAGTTTCAACGATCGCTTACTTCTTTATTGGCTATGGCATTGCCTATGGCGTTAATTTCTTTTCGGGAGCTGAAGTCTTAGCCGAGAAGAACGGCTATGAGTTGGTGAAGTTTTTCTTTCTACTTACCTTTGCTGCGGCGATTCCAGCAATTGTTTCTGGTGGCATCGCAGAGCGCGCGAAGTTCAATCCTCAATTGATTGCGACTTTCGTTTTAGTCGGTTTTGTTTATCCCTTTTTTGAAGGCATTGCTTGGAATCAACATTATGGAATTCAGGCATGGATCAAAACATTGACTGGTGAGGAGTTCCATGATTTTGCTGGTTCGGTGGTGGTTCATGCAGTCGGCGGCTGGATCGCCCTGCCGGCTGTTCTTTTACTTGGCGCACGTCGCGGCCGCTACAACAAGGATGGCAATATTTCTGCGCACCCGCCTTCAAGTATTCCTTTTCTAGCCCTGGGCGCATGGATCTTAGCAGTAGGGTGGTTTGGTTTTAATGTGATGAGCGCTCAGACCATCGATAAGATAAGCGGCCTCGTAGCTTTGAATTCTTTAATGGCAATGGTTGGCGGAACATTGGCAGCATGGGTTGTGGGTCGTAATGATCCGGGCTTTACATATAACGGCCCCCTTGCTGGTTTGGTGGCAGTGTGTGCTGGCTCTGACTTGATGCATCCTCTTGGCGCTTTAATCGTTGGCTTGGTTGCTGGAGGTTTATTTGTATACATGTTTACCTTGGTACAAAACCGCTGGAAGATTGACGATGTATTGGGTGTTTGGCCATTGCATGGTTTATGCGGTCTTTGGGGTGGCTTGGCTGCTGGGATCTTTGGTTTAAAAGCCTTGGGTGGTATGGGCGGCATTACCTTTACAGGGCAACTTATTGGTAGCGCACTAGGAGTGGGCATCGCCTTGGTCGGCGGCTTTGTGGTCTACGGAGCATTGAAAATCGTTTTAGGAATTCGTATGTCTCAAGAGGAAGAGTTCGAAGGTGCGGATTTAAGTGTGCATCGCATTTCATCTTCACCAGATCGCGAACCAAACTGGTAAACGACATACGATTTACCTCACACCTTATTCCTACCTATAATAAGTTATGGCTATATTTGAACTAGACGGAATGACCCCTCATTTAGATGAGGGAGCTTGGGTTGCCGAAAGCGCTGAAGTGATCGGTAAGGTACACATGCATAAAAATGCCAGTGTGTGGCCTAACGTAATAGTGCGAGGCGATAACGACCTCATAGAAATCGGTGAAGATAGTAATGTGCAGGATGCATCTGTGTTGCATACTGATCCAGGATTTGAGTTGATTATTGGCAAGCGCGTTACCATTGGTCACCAAGTGATGTTGCATGGTTGTCAAATTGGTGACGGTAGCTTGATTGGTATTGGTGCTGTCATTTTGAATGGCGCAAAAATCGGCAAGCATTGCTTGGTTGGAGCAGGTGCGCTAGTCACTGAGGGAAAAGAATTTCCTGACGGCTCGATGATTTTGGGATCACCAGCAAAGGTAGTGAAGACTCTGGAACCAGAGCAAATGAAAAAGATCGAAGATATCGCTGGGCGCTATGTGAAGAATGCGCAGCGCTATGCCAAGACGCTCAAAAGAATTTTATAAAAATTGCTCTACGTTTTTAATGTAGTTCTACCAGTTTTTGCCCTGATTCTTGTTGGTTATATCTGCGGTAAATCGGGTAAGTTGGGTGAGAACGCCTCGACAGAGCTAAATCGCTTTGTTGTTTGGCTTGCATTGCCAGCCCAATTATTTAACTTCGCGGCTAACAGTACTTGGCAGTCGCTTTGGCAGCCAGGATTTATTTTGGCTTTCGCCATCAGTTGCTTGCTGGTTTACTTCATTACGTTTTTTATCAGCTGGTATCGTAAGCCTGATTTAGCGCTTGCCAGCTTTGCCGGCTTGAGCGCTTCTTATTCCAATACTGGTTACATGGGAATTCCGCTGTGTATTTTGGCTTTAGGTCAGGATGGTTTTGCTCCAGCAGTAATTGCCACATTTGTTGTATTTGGCATGTTTGCCTTGGCAACGGTCTTTATTGAAATCGGCACTCTCGCACATAAAAAATCCCACGAGATCGTGTGGAGTGTCATTAAATCCCTTTGTTCCAATCCTTTATTGGTGGCGCCGGTTGTAGGCTTACTATGGGCTTCGACCAATTTAGCTTTATATGATCCGCTTCAGCAATTCATTTCATTTTTAGCGGCTGCAGCTAGTCCCTGCGCGCTTGTCTCAATTGGCTTATTTTTAATTCAAAAGCGGAAAACTGAAGCATCTGATGCCTGGGGCTTAAGTTTTGCAAAGCTGATTATTCAGCCACTCATTGCCTGGGTAATCGCCGGGCCTATTTTGAATTTACCGGCGCTATGGGTTAATGCTGTTGTGATATTGAGTGCGCTACCAACAGGCACAGGCCCTTTTATGTTGGCCCAGTATTACAACGCGGATGGCCGAACCATTTCTCGCGTGGTCTTACTGACTACAGTGGGCTCGCTACTTACATTATCACTATTTCTTTGGTGGAATAGCGCGGTTTAATCTCTCAGTATGAGCTCAGTGCCTTTGTCATTAGGCACAAAGCAAAGTGCTTTAGACTGTTTGTATATGGAAGAGATTAATTTCTGGATTGGCATTATTGCCACGATAGCGTTTGCGATTACAGGCGTGCTTGCTATTGCCGATCGTGGAGTTGATATCTTTGGCGTTCTCGTGCTTGGTGTTATTACGGCAATCGGTGGTGGCACTGTGCGCGACATTATTTTAGGAACTCCCACCTTCTGGTCGCAGTCTCAAATTTATGTATGGCTCGCTTTGGGCGCGAGCATTCTGACTTTTGTAGCAGAATCTTTTTTTACTCAACCACAAATTTATCGTTGGATGCTGTATATCGATGGACTGGGTGCTGCGCTGTTTGGTATTGCTGGAGCTGATAAAGCTTGGAATCTGGGATTTGGTTTACCGTTAGGACCAGTTATCTTGGGTGTCGTGACTGCGATCGGTGGTGGATTGCTACGAGATATTTTGGCTGGTAGAAAAACACTCTTAATGTCTTATGAGTTGTATGCCATTCCAGTAACTTTAGGTTGCTGCATTTATGTATTGATTCTGAATTTCTTGCCGCAATACACCATTGAAGGATCGGTTACATGTATATTGGCAATATTTGGACTACGCGCAGCAGCTATTCACTGGGATCTGCGCGTACCCAAAATGTTTATTACTAAAATGCGCTAACAGCCCCATCGCTGCGGGGATCCCAGCCACCACGTAATATGCCTGAGGGCTCACGAATAATGCAGCCTGCATGACCAACGGTCTCATCAAATGCATCGAGCATTTCGATTTCATGACCTAGTGTATGTAACTCTTTGGCAACCCAAGGACTAAAACGGGATTCGAGTTTGAGGCTGTCACTCGTTTGACCCCAAGTCCGACCCAGCAGCCAACGCGGGCGACTAATGGCATCTTGAGGATCTAGACCATACGTTGCGGTACGGGTAAATACAGCACATTGCGTTTGAGGCTGACCATCACCACCCATCGTGCCATATACCATTTGACGACCATCATTAAACAGCGCAAGCGCTGGGTTTAGTGTGTGGAATGGTTTCCGATAAGGTTCAAGTTGATTCAGTGCTTTTGGATCCAGGGAAAAACTACAGCCGCGGTTTTGCCAGTTGAGGCCTGATTGAGGCAAGACAATCCCTGCGCCAAACTCGTGATAAATGCTTTGAATAAAGGAGACAGAATTTCCTTGCCCGTCAATTACGCCCATCCAAATAGTATCTGCAGGGCCTTTACCTTGACCCCAAGGAAGTGCTTTTTCAGGATCAATATTTTTAGCTAGCTTCTTCAAAAAAGCGGGAGTTAAAAAAGATCTCGCATTTTTTGTCATGTATGCAGGATCAGTCACAAACTTATCGCGAACTTTGAACGCCTGCTTGGTTGCTTCAACACAGTGGTGAACGTATTGAGCACTATCGACTTTGAAGCGTTTTAGATTGAGTTGATCTAAAATACCAATGATCATTAATGACACAACCCCTTGAGTGGGAGGCGTCATGTTGTAGACATTCCCCAGGCTGTGCTTTAACTCAAGTGGGTCGATTAACTTTGCTTGATGGCGATGAAGGTCGCCCAAGCGAAGGGGGCTACCAATATCGGTTAGTTCTTTTGCAAGCACATTAGCTAAGTCGCCACGATAGTAATCTTCGGTCCCTTTTCTGGCAACTTGTCTTAATGTTTTGGCAAGCCGCTCTTGTTTAAAGATGCTACCTACTGCTGGCGCTTTGCCATCAACTAAAAAGGTTTTAGCAAAGCCAGGTATGGGGCTGAGCTCTTCACGTTTTTTGGCAGTTAGGCTGGATTGACTATAGGTAACTGGTGCCCCAGATTCTGCATAGTGGATAGCATCGGCAAGCAAACGCGAGAGAGGGATCTTTCCCTTCAATGCTTTTTTGGAAAGCTGGTGAGCCGCACCCCAGCCTGAAATAGTGCCAGCTACAGTATTGGCAGCAACTGGCCCACGAAATGGAATGGCTTTAGTCATACCACGCTCTGCATACCACTGCTTAGTAGCAAGGCCTGCAGCAGCACCGCATGCATCAATGCCACCTAGTGCTTTGCCCGGAGAGTGTATGACCCAAAAGGAATCGCCGCCAATGGAGTTCATATGGGGGTAGACAACCGCAATAGTTGCCGCTGCTGCCACCATTGCTTCTAGTGCATTTCCACCTTCTCTTAAGACGGCTAAAGCTGATTCTGACGCAAGGGAGTGTGGCGCCACTGCCATCCCGCGAATACCCCATTTTTGCTGCATATATTTCTCTCCAGATGTTTTATCGTTATTTGCACTATCAACATTGTAGAACTCGGGGAAAACCCCGATCTCATTTGATGAGGAATTACCCTAAGTATGGAATTTATATGAAAATTTCACCGCATAATTGGTCTGTCGTTTATTTTTTATAAAAATAATTTAGGAGCTACTGATGTCAACATCAACTAAAGCAGCACCAATGTCCGCTGGAGAGCGCAAGGTTATTTTCGCCTCCTCTCTCGGTACGGTGTTTGAGTGGTATGACTTTTATCTTTATGGTTCATTGGCTTCGATTATTGCCAAGCAATTCTTTTCAGGCCTAGATGAAGGCTCTGCATTCATTTTTGCTTTATTAGCTTTTGCTGCTGGCTTTATTGTTCGCCCATTTGGGGCCATAGTGTTTGGTCGCTTAGGTGATTTGATTGGTCGTAAGTACACCTTCTTGGTCACTATTATGATCATGGGTTCGGCAACCTTTATTGTGGGTCTACTGCCTTCTTACGCTACCATCGGCATGGCCGCCCCAGTAATGCTGATTTCCCTGCGCATATTACAAGGCTTGGCTTTAGGTGGTGAGTATGGTGGTGCGGCAACCTATGTAGCAGAACATGCGCCCCGTAATAAGCGCGGTGCTTATACCTCTTGGATTCAAACCACAGCCACTTTAGGTCTTTTGCTTTCTTTGATGGTTATTTTGCTTACTCGTGAATTGACTGGCCCTGATTTTGAAGTTTGGGGCTGGAGAGTGCCATTCATCTTGTCAATCGTTTTGTTAGGTGTTTCTGTGTGGATTCGCCTATCAATGGCTGAATCACCTGCCTTTAAGAAGATGAAAGACGAAGGAAAATTATCTAAAGCGCCTTTGACAGAATCATTTGGCCAATGGAAAAATTTAAAGATTGTTATCTTGGCATTGTTTGGTTTAGTTGCTGGTCAAGGTGTTGTTTGGTATTGCGGTATGTTCTATGAATTGTTCTTCCTTACACAAGTATTGAAGGTTGATGCAAAGACAGCAAACTTGATGGTTGCGGGCGCGTTGGTTATAGGTACACCATTCTTTATTTTCTTCGGCGCCTGGTCTGACAAAATTGGTCGCAAACCTGTGATCATGGCCGGCCTCTTATTAGCCATTATTACTTTTATTCCCAACACACCAGTTTCAATCTTTAATGGCTTAACGCACTTTGCTAATCCAGCTTTGGAAAAGGCAATGACAAATTCACCAGCATCTATCACTGTTGATCCAGCAGAGTGTTCATTCCAGTTCAACCCAACGGGTACCGTGAAGTTCACTAGCTCTTGTGATATTGCAAAACAGGTGATGGCAACCAACTCAGCAAGCTATAGCACTATCCCTGGCCCAGTTGGCACGGTTGCTCAGGTCAAAATTGGTGACACTGTGATTGATGGCTATTCCTCAAAGGGCATGGCACCAGCCGATGCTAAAGCGGCAGATGCGAAGTTCAAAAAAGAAATTCGTGAAGCGCTTAATGCTTCTGGCTATCCAGCGAAAGCTGATCCAGCGGCTATTAATGTACCGATGGTTGTATTGCTCTTGGTGATCTTGGTGATTTATGTAACGATGGTTTATGCCCCAATGGCGGCAGCGCTAGTTGAGATGTTCCCAACCCGCATTCGTTATACATCGATGTCCTTGCCATACCATATTGGTAACGGCTGGTTCGGCGGCTTGTTGCCAACAATCGCCTTCGCTTTGGTAGCGCAGAACGGTAATATTTACTACGGTCTCTGGTACCCAATCATCATTGCTGCGATGACACTGGTAATCGGTACACTCTTTATTCGCGAGACAAAAGATGTAGATATCTATGCACGTGACTAAGCTGTTTTAGCCTGAAGTAAATTCAAAACCCGATCACTAAGTGGTCGGGTTTTTTATTCCCACAAATGTTGTTGATTGCTACGATTGAGGAGCGCTAGATTCTGCGCTGCAATCGAGATGTCTTTGGGTCCAGGGACATGCTTAATTTCCGCCCCAGCAGTAAGAGAGCCTCCTTGATTCACTCTTAAGTACCAGCCGCTAAATCCTGATTGCAGCATGGCTTTTGCAGCGCTCTTGTAGCCCATGGCGGCATTAAATTTGAAGCAGGGTTCGCGTAGCTTGACTACAGAAAACTCTAGGCCGCCAATGATCAGCTTGTCGCCAACATGTACGTCATTTTCTACCAAGCCTTCAATCGTAAAATTTTCTCCGATGGCGCCATACTGAAGTTGAACTGATTTTTTAGTCTCTCGCGTTAGTAACTCATTCCAAAATCCATAGTGCTCTACTGGATATACATAGATTGCTTTTTCAAGTCCACCGTGCACTGAGAGATCTGCTTGTTCATCCCCCTTTACGCCCAGCTTGGTGATTTCTACGGATTCAGGATTTTCTAAGGTGCTAATCGATTGCTTACGAATAGCGGACGCTACTGTTTTGTAATTGGGGTGATGGTCACCAAAGAGTGGGGCAACTTTGCCAGAAGAGATAGATAAGAGTCGCATGAGGGTTTTCGCCTGATAAGATCACATCATAAGTCGAAGAAGGTAAATGATGAGTTTATACAGCAGAATTGTGGTGGGATTATTTTGTGTAGCGATGGGTC
The DNA here is from genome assembly GCA_903843235.1 of uncultured beta proteobacterium. Taxonomy (GTDB): domain Bacteria; phylum Pseudomonadota; class Gammaproteobacteria; order Burkholderiales; family Burkholderiaceae; genus Polynucleobacter. The sequence continues at coordinate 27,935 of CAIMOW010000126.1, forward strand.
AGGCTGCACATGCCAAGTGGGACGAGGAGCGCGATGTCACCACCAATGGCAAAGAAGTGTTTGTCTACTACTACAAGATCAATGAAGAGGGCCATAAGCTAGTATTGGATAAATATATTAAGCGCCTGATCTTTATCCAAAAGGATCGTCTTCATAAGCGCACTGTTAACCAAATCAAAATTGATGGTGTGGAGGTGGAGGTGATGAGCGATCCTTTCTCGCATTACCCAGAACAAACGGCCATTACCTTTGAAAATAAGGATGAGGTCCTTAAAAAGCTATTTTTGGCCAAGAAGGTTGAAGTTTATGTTCGGTATGGCAGAGAGTCTGGGCTGAGCGTCTTTCAAATTAAGTAGCTTTTGGGCTTCTTTTCCCGCTAAATCAAGATGGGTGTCATAGTTTATTTTCGGCTAGCATGGAATAAAAAAGAGATCCTAATAATGAATAGAAGACACTTTCTGGGTGGCGCAAGCTTAGCTCCATTAAGCTTATTAATGCCAGTGAACTTTGCTCGAGCCCAAAATACTGTTTTGAGTTCCGAGATGCTTGCTTTGAGTACATATATGGGTGCGGCAGAGACTCAAGCTTTGCCGCCTGAGGTGCTGGAGCAGGCTAAGCTGCACGTGATTGATACCTTTGCAGCCATTATTTCTGGTTCAGAGCTTTTGCCAGGTCAAGCAGCGCTGAGATATATCAAGCTACACGGGAGTAAGGGAAGTCAAATAGTGATGGCATCCCAATTTACCTCTGGCGCTGCTGATGCTGCAATGGTTAATGGTGTGATGGGTCATGCTGATGAGACCGATGATTCCCATGGACGCTCTCGCTCCCATCCGGGTTGCGCTGTTATTCCTGCATCTTTTGCTGTTGGTGAGGAGTTAAATATTAGCGGAGCCCATTTCTTGCGCGCAGTCACGCTGGGGTATGACATCGGTACGCGATTGCTGATGGCAATGGGCGGTCCTAAATTTAGCTATGAGAGTCATAAAAGTTCTCATAGTATTGCCGGCATCTTCGGAGCCGCGGCGGCGGCGGGTTGTTCGGCCAGCCTTAATACCCAACAGATGCGTTGGTTGCTAGATTACACAGCGCAACAGTCTTCTGGTATCGCATCTTGGGGAAGGGATACGGATCATATTGAGAAGGCCTTTGTCTTTGGGGGAATGCCTGCTAAAAATGGCGTGATTTCTGCGTTACTAGTGCACTCAGGTTGGAATGGTGTGGATGATGTTTTTTCTGGACCCGACAATTATTTCTTAGCTACTGCACCAAGTGCAGATCGTGCGCAGTTGGTTGAGAAATTGGGTGAGCGTTTTGAGATTGCACAAACAGATATTAAGAAGTGGTCTGTCGGCTCACCAATACAAGGACCCCTTGACGCAATTGAGAACATTCGTCGCAAACACCCTTTTGATCTTTCTCAAGTTGCAGTTGTTCGCATAAGACTTGAGCCAGATGTTGCTAGAGTGGTTGATAACCGCGATATGCCCGATATCTGTCTGCAATATATGGCCGCTGTCATGTTATTGGATAAAACAGCTTCATTCAAAGCGGCGCATGACATTGCTAGGATGCAAAATCCAGATGTCTTAAGTGTACGTTCAAAAGTTCAGTTAATTCCTGATTCAGCGCTTTCACAGTTTCTGCCTGTTAGAGTAGCTATCGTTGAGATTGAATTAAAGGACGGATCGATTCTTACTGAGCGCGTAGATGCAGTGCGCGGTACCCCTCGCAATCCAATGGGCAGAGATGAGGTCGTAGCGAAATGCCAAGATCTAATGGGGTCTATTTTGGGTAGGAGGCAATCTAGCGCCTTGATAGAGACAAGCTTGAATCTTGAGAACGTCAAGAGCATCAAAACCATCAGCCCATTACTAAAGAGACCGGTTTGAGCGTGGTGCCATTCCAACCCGATTTTGATACAATCATACGTTCGGCGATTTAGCTCAGTTGGTTAGAGCGATGGAATCATAATCCACAGGTCCGGGGTTCGAATCCCTGAATCGCCACCAAATCAAAAGGCCATTGCCAAGCGGCAGTGGCCTTTTTCTTA
>CAIMOW010000127.1 GCA_903843235.1 uncultured beta proteobacterium
CCCTCTTATATTGATCCTCTAAAGTGGGAGGAAGTGTGAAAAAGTGGGGTAATTGGTGTTTCAAGGTGCGTCAGCTCTCAATTTAGATGCAAAAGGCCGCATGTCTGTGCCGGCAAAGCATCGTGACGCCTTGTTGGTACAGGGCGAAGGCAGAGTCACGCTCACCAAGCACCCAGATGGCTGTCTTTTACTCTTCCCTCGTCCTGAGTGGGAAAGCTTCCGATCTAAAGTCGCTCAACTGCCAATGGATGCCCATTGGTGGCGCCGAATTTTCCTTGGCAATGCCGCTGAGGTGGAATTAGATAGCGCAGGAAGAATCTTGGTTAGCCCAGAACTGCGTGCCGCAGCGGGCATTGAAAAAGAAGTGATGCTACTTGGAATGGGTAGTCACTTGGAATTGTGGGATTCAGCCACATACTCCGCAAAAGAACAAGCTGCCATTGCGCAAGGTATGCCTGAAGCACTAAAGCAATTTAATTTTTGATGACAGGGTGCCATGAACATAACTCATCGCCCAGTATTACTGGCCGAGGCGGTGACGGCGCTGATCAACAGTCCGCTCATTCAAGATTCAGATTCATCAAAAAACATTCTATTGATCGATGGGACCTTTGGCCGTGGTGGTCATACGCAAGCATTACTCAAAGAGTTGGGCCCGAATGCGCGCATGATTTCCTTCGACAAGGATTTGGATGCAATCGCAGCTGGCAATGCAATCAAAGATCCACGCTTAACGATTGTGCACAACAGTTTCGCGCAAATGGATCAGTACGCAGAACCAGAGTCAGTCGATGGCATTTTGTTGGACTTGGGTATCAGTTCTCCACAGGTAGACGAAGCCCATCGGGGGTTTTCTTTTCGTCGCGAAGGTCCGCTCGATATGCGGATGGATACCGATCATGGTTTGACAGCTGCAGCATGGCTAGAACAGGCGCCTCAGGAGGAAATCACACGCGTGATTAAGACTTACGGGGAAGAGCGTTTTGCATTTCAGATCGCTAAAGCCATTGTGGCAAGACGCGAGGAAGGTTTGTCACCAAAAACTACTTTGCAATTGGCAGGCCTCGTTGCGAGCGTTGTGCGTACGAGAGAGGCCGGGCAGGATCCAGCCACGAGAACTTTTCAAGCATTGCGGATTTTTATTAATCGCGAGCTCGAAGATTTGGAGTTAGGCCTTAAAGCAGCGTTGACATTATTAAAGCCTGGTGCACGGCTGGCAGTCATTAGCTTCCACTCTTTGGAAGATCGGATTGTGAAGCAATTTTTGCAGTCTCATGCAAAGGTAGAGGTCCCTCGTGGACTTCCTGTGCGTGAAAAAGATTTGCCACAAAGTGCTTTGGAAATTATTGGCCGCGTTAAGCCAAGCAGTGAAGAGATACATAAGAACCCGCGTGCTCGTTCAGCCATTATGCGTATTGCAGAAAAACGTATGCGAGGGCTTGCATGAATCGCGCAACCTTGACCTTATTGGCTTTATTGCTGATTTGCGCATTATCGTTGGTGGCAGCGCAGCAGCGCGCGCGTAAATTGTTTGTGTCTTTAGAGCGTGCGCAAGTAGAAGAATACAAATTAAATCAAGATTGGTTACGCTTGGAGTACGAGCAGCGTAATCTTTCAAAGTCTGCACGCATCCGCGATGTAGCACGCAATCAATTACACATGGCCCCAATTTCTCCTGAGCGCACTTTATATCTCAAGGAGGCTAAGTGAGGCCGGTAGGTTTTTCCACTTCTCCAAATTTAGTATTGCGTCTGCCAATGTGGCGATCGCGCTTGATGCTGTTCCTTTTATTTTTCGTATTTACTTTGCTATTGATTCGTGCTTTCTGGATTCAAGGCCCAGGCAATGCCTTCTATGAGGCAAAAGCCGTGCGCGGAACTCAGCGCGAGCTTGAGCTTCCAGCTAGTCGTGGAAAAATTTTGGATCGCAATGGTCAAGTGATTGCTACAAGTCTTGAAGCAAAATCTGTTATTGCCTATAACGATACTGTTCCAGATGATTTATCTGCTGAGAAGGTTCAAAAGCTTGCAAGTCTTTTGCAGATTAGTGAACATGATTTACGCAAGAAGCTCAAAGAAGAACGAAAGCAGATTTTCTTGAAACGTCAGGTTGATCCAGATGTTGCTCAACAAATTAAGAAATTAGAAATCCCAGGCATTGGCTTAAATAATGAATACCGTCGCTTCTATCCAGAGGGTGAAGCAATGGCACACGTGGTTGGATTTACCAGCGTCGAAGATCGTGGCCAAGAAGGCATGGAGCTATCGAGGGAAAAAGATTTGGCCGGGCATCCTGGTCAGCGACGTGTAGTGGTAGATCGCCTAGGACGCGTGGTTGAAGATGTGGCAATTGAACAGTTCCCACAAAACGGCAAGGATCTTCAACTCTCCATTGATAGCAAAATTCAGTATCTAGCTTATAACGCTGTGAAGAGTGCGGTTGAACAGCATCATGCCAAGGCTGGTGGCGCAGTGGTCCTGGATACGCAAACGGGTGAAATTTTAGCCTTAGCTAATTATCCAAGTTACAACCCGAATGACCGTAGAAATTTGAGTGGTGAGCAATTGCGTAATCGCGTTATGACAGATATGTTTGAGCCTGGCTCAACCATTAAACCTTTTACAGTTTCTGCAGCCTTAGAAAAAGGCGTTATTAATCCGAATACAACTATGGCAATTGGTGCCAGCTATTTAGTTGGTAAAAAGCCAATTACCGATACCCACCCAAATGGTGTTCTGACAATTGCTCAGGTTATTCAGAAGTCGAGCAATATTGGTGCGGCAAAAATTGCGATGAATTACCTCACTCCAGAAGAAATGTGGAATATGTATACCGCAATTGGTTTCGGGCAGGCGCCAAAGATTGGTTTTCCTGGAGCGGTAGCTGGAACCTTGCATCCTTACAAAAATTGGGTGCCAAGCGACCAAGCTCGTGTTGCATTTGGTTATGGCCTATCGGGCTCATTATTCCAAGTTGCGCGCGCTTATACAATTTTTGCTCGCGATGGGGAACTGGTTCCATTGACGATTGACCGTAGCCCGGAATATAAGCCGGGCGTTAGAGTTATTTCTGCGAAAACTGCACAAGAAATGCGGCAAATGCTCGAGACGGTTACGCTCCCAGGCGGTACCGCTGTAAAAGCTCAAGCTGATGGATATCGGGTGGGCGGAAAAACTGGTACAGCCCATAAGCTTGTGGGTAAAACTTATGGCAATAGGTATCTTGCCTACTTTGCAGGTATTGCTCCAATTAGTGCGCCACGCATTTCAGTTGCAGTGATGATAGATGAGCCAACGGGCGGTAGTTACTATGGTGGTGATGTAGCCGCACCAGTATTTTCTGCCATCGTGAGTGAAACTTTGCGCATCCTGAATGTGCTTCCCGATAGCAGTGTGAAGCAAGCAATGTTGGAAGACGGTAGCTCTCTTGAAAATCATGCTGCTGGCGGTCAAACACAACATGCGGCTTTAAAAAGATGAGTGTGATCATGAATGTAGAAAATACTCACTTAATGAATCATCTGCATGATGTACTTGCCTCATCGGCCAAGGTGACCTCTGATAGTCGACAAGTTGAAGCTGGGGATATTTTCTTTGCCTACCCTGTTGGTCATGGCAAAGCTTTTCGCGACGGACGCGAATATATTTCTGCTGCTTTAAAAAATGGTGCTGAAGCAGTGGTGTTTGATCCAGCAGGTATGAGTAGTGAGTATCTAGACCATCCAAAATTTTTTGCTGTTGAGAACTTGGCACAGCAAGCTGGACACTTATGTGCGCAGTGGTATAACTTTCCAAGCAAGCAATTGAAGGTGATCGGCGTGACTGGCACCAACGGAAAAACGACCATTACGCAATGGCTTGCTCAGGCGCTAGATCAGCCCAACAGTCGCGCAGCTGTTTTGGGTACATTGGGATCAGGTTTCCCTGGTGCCCTCGTGAAGACCGGGTACACCACCCCAGATGCACCACACTTGCAAGCACAGTTAAAAGCGTTTTTAGATGCAGGTGCTAATTACATTGCGATGGAGGTCTCATCGCATGCATTAGAACAAGGCCGAGTTGCAGGTTTAGAGTTCAATTGCGCTGTATTCACTAATCTCAGTCAAGATCATCTTGATTATCACGGTAGCATGGTGAATTACGCTGAGGCAAAAGCAAAGCTATTCCAACAAGCGGATATTGAGCATGCGGTTGTGAACTTAGATGATGCGTTTGGTCGTGAATTAGCTACTCAATTATTGGCGCAGAATCGCATCAAAGTATGGGCCTATGCCTTAAGCATGGATCAGTTTGCTGGCTTTGAAAAGTTTGGCGATCGTCTGCAATGTATTTATGCAAAAGGTACGACTCTTACTGGTGCCGGCTACTCTTCTATATTTGTTCACCAAGGCATTGGAGAGCATGTTGTAAACGTCGCTGTATTGGGTGAATTTAATTTAAGTAATTGCTTGGCAGTGTGGGCAGTTCTGCTAACGCAGGGCATGACATGCGAGCAGGCAAGTAAGCGCTTAGGATTATTGCGACCAGTAGTTGGTCGCATGGAATTGATTTCCTTGAATAAAACTCAAAAAGCTGAAGGGCCGGTGGTGGTAGTGGATTACGCACATACACCTGACGCTTTAGAAAAGGCATTGCTAGCTTTGCGTCCGATTGCCAGCGCGCGCGGTGGAAAGATTTGGTGTGTATTTGGATGTGGCGGAGATCGAGATACTGGTAAACGCTCTCAAATGGGAAAAGTTGCGCAGCAGCATGCAGATCATATTGTGCTGACTAGTGATAACCCAAGATCAGAAGAGTTAGACGCGATTATTTCTATGATCCTTTCCGGCATGGATTCCGGTACGCAGAATGTTCAAGCTATTCCAGACCGAGCTGCTGCAATTATGGCGGCAGTGCGCCATGCTGATGTGGCAGATGTTGTATTGGTGGCTGGAAAAGGGCATGAGTCCACACAAGAAATCAAGGGTAAAAAGTTTGATTTTTCGGATCAAGAACATGTTCTTTTAGCGGCAGGAGGAATGGTCTGATGTTGGCAATGACCAATCTTGCTCAGATCCATGCAATGCTGCCTGATAGTCAGTTGATTAATATTTCTGGCGCAGATGCACAGCAATTGACAATCTCTAAGGTAGGTAGTGATAGCCGTCAGATTAGCGCCGGCGAATTATTTATCACCTTATCTGGCGAGCGTTTTGACGCTCATGATTTCTTATTTGATGTTGCTAAAGCGGGGGCGAGTGCTGCACTCATTAGTAAGCAAGAAAAATGTCCTGAGAATTTAGCTGCAGTATGCGTGACTGATACTCGGGTTGGCCTAGCCGCTTTGGCCAAAGCTTGGCGCAAGCAACACTCTATTCCTGTGGCCCTTGTGACAGGAAGTAATGGCAAAACAACAGTTAAAGAAATGATTGCCTCGATCTTTAGGGCGGCAGTAGGAGATGAGTTCACTTTGGTTACTAAAGGCAATCTGAATAATGATATTGGCCTGCCACTCACTCTTTTGCGTATGCGCTCTAGTGACCGATTGGCGGTAATTGAGCTGGGCATGAATCACCCAGGGGAAACAGCGCAATTGGCAAATATTGCTGGTGCCAATATTGCACTTATCAATAACGCACAACGTGAACATCAAGAATTTATGGCAACAGTTGCTGCAGTAGCAGAAGAACATTCAGACGCTTTGCACGCTCTACCTCAAGATGGCGTTGCGGTATTCCCAGCTGATTCTGAATTCTCTGAACTTTGGCGTGAAGCAGCAGCTGGTCGCAAGATCATCGATTTTGTATTAAACCCCAATCAGGATCATCAAACAGCGGGAGTTCGGGGTAGTTTGCTTGCTAATGGCCATGTGGAAATTAAGACGACACAAGGCGTGATTGAGGTTCAATTAAAGACCTTCGGCAACCACAATGTGCGCAATGCATTGGCGGCTAGCGCCGTGGCTTTAGCTGCCAGAGTGAGTTTGGAAAAAATAAAAGAGGGTCTTGAGTCTTTTGATCCGGTGAATGGACGCATGCAAGCCAAGAGCTTAGATGCTCATCACACCTTGATTGATGATAGCTATAACGCCAATCCAGATTCCGTGATAGCGGCCATTGATGCTTTAAAGCAATCCGGGAAACCTTCTTGGTTGGTGCTCGGGGATATGGGTGAAGTTGGCGATCAAGGTTCTGCCTTTCATCATGAGGTTGGTGCATACGCAGCAGAGCAAGGCATTTCTAAATTCTTTTCTATTGGGGAGCAATGCAAGTTTGCACTTCAAGGGTTTGAGGAAATGAAGCAAAAGCTGAAACTTTCCTCAGTAGCAGAGCATTTTTCTGATGTGAACGTGTTGAATACAAGATTGGTGAGTGATTTTCGTTTACAGCAGTCTGGCGAGAAGCATTTAAATATTTTGGTTAAAGGGTCGCGTTTTATGCGCATGGAGCGTGTAGTTCAAGCCTTAGTAGAGGAGGCAAAAGCATGCTCTTAATATTGGCGCAGTGGTTGCAGGATGATTTCGGCTTTTTCAGGGTGTTTAACTACATCACCTTTAGAGCGGTCATGGCAACCGTGACTGCTCTATTAATTGGACTGGCTGCTGGACCTTGGGTCATTCGTAAATTAACTGCGTTAAAGATGGGGCAGGCAGTTCGTACTAATGGTCCGCAAACACATTTAGTTAAATCAGGCACACCAACCATGGGTGGCGTATTGATCCTGATTGGTATCTTTGTTTCTTGCATGCTCTGGGCTGACCTCAGCAATCGCTTTATTTGGATTGTGCTGATTGTTACCTTTGGATTTGGTTTAATCGGCTGGGTAGATGATTACCGCAAAGTTGCTTATAAAGATCCTAAGGGTATGTCGTCCAGAGAGAAATTATTTTGGCAGACTTTAATTGGTTTGTTTGCTGCCATCTATTTAGCCTTCTCTGTGTCTGAGGTAAACAACCTCAAGGTGCTGCAATTATTTTTTGATTGGTTGAGAAGTGGTTTTGCTTTAAGTCTTCCAGCCAAGTCAAATTTACTGATTCCATTCATGAAAGAAATTAGTTACCCACTTGGCGTTTTAGGCTTCATTATCTTGAGCTACTTGGTGATTGTTGGTAGTAGCAATGCAGTTAACTTGACTGATGGCCTCGACGGCTTAGTGATCATGCCTGTCATCTTGGTTGGCGCCGCTCTTGGTGCATTTGCTTATGTGATGGGTAATGCAATTTATGCGAAATATTTACTCTTCCCTTACATCCCTGGTGCTGGTGAGTTAATGATTTTCTGTGGTGCTATGGGTGGCGCTGGTTTGGCCTTCCTTTGGTACAACACCCATCCTGCCCAAGTATTTATGGGTGATGTCGGTGCTCTTGCACTGGGCGGCGCCTTGGGAACGATTGCGGTGATTGTGCGACAAGAAATTGTGTTGTTTGTGATGGGCGGTATTTTTGTTGCAGAAACTGTTTCAGTCATGTTGCAAGTTTTCTGGTTTAAGTTCACTAAGAAACGTTATGGGGAAGGCCGTCGTATTTTCCGCATGGCGCCACTGCATCACCATTTTGAGTTGGGTGGATGGAGGGAGACGCAGGTTGTAGTGCGTTTCTGGATCATCACCATTTTATTGGTCTTAATTGGCTTGTCTAGTCTGAAATTACGGTGAGCCAAAGTATAAAAATGCAGAATTTAAATAACACCTTCGCAAATCCAGCCCTCATCACAGATGAGGCTTACCAAGCACCGCAGAGTTTTTTAATTCTGGGTCTTGGTGAATCAGGTTTTGCTATGGCCAAGTGGTGTCTGCGTCATGGAGCGTCTGTAAAGCTTGCAGATACTCGCGACGCTCGCTCATTGAGCGAGATCCAAAGTGCTTGGTTGAGCGAATTAGAGTTTGCTGGGCTCAAGAGCTCGCACTTTGGGCCGCTAGAGGATCACCTATTAAATGAGGTAGAAGTTATTGGCATTAGCCCTGGTCTATCACCATTGCAAGAGCCAGCACAATCATTCTTGACTAAGGCACAAGAGTCTCAGGTTGATGTCTGGAGTGAAATTGAGTTTTTTGCAAGAGCAATTGCTGCGATGAAGCGCATGTCACAAGCTGACGAGGTTCAATATAAGCCGAGCATTTTGGCGGTTACTGGTACAAATGGTAAGACCACCACTACAGCTTTAACGGGTCAACTGTGTGAGCGTGCAGGTAAGAAAGTGGCGGTTGCGGGCAACATTAGTCCAGCCGCATTAGATAAATTGGTATCTTGCTTAGAGCAAGCAGACCAGATTTCAGATATGCCAGACATATGGGTGCTAGAGCTCTCAAGCTTCCAGTTGGTTTATACCTATACCTTAAACGCTACAGCGGCAACAGTACTGAACATTACGCAAGATCATTTGGATTGGCATGGCGATATGCAGGCTTATGCAGAGGCAAAAGCCAAAATTTTTGGCCTTGACACTACTTGCATACTGAACCGCGACGATCCTTTGGTCATGGGACTGATTAATAAAGAGCGGAGGCTCGAGAAAGCGGTTATTACATTTGGCGCTGGTCGTCCAGATGTGCAAGGTGCATTCGGGATCGAGCATGATTTGCGCGCCGGAGGGATTGATTGGTTGGTATGGGCAGAAGTGGATGAAGATCTTGAGCCACAGCCAAAACGTCGACGTAAAGCTGCGGCAGTTGCAGAACTTGAAGAATTAAGACTCAAGCGTTTGATTCCTGCGGATGCATTACGAATTCGAGG
>CAIMOW010000128.1 GCA_903843235.1 uncultured beta proteobacterium
CCCACTACCAAACACATTCCCTTGGGCTCTTGTCCTTTAGGAAAAATCCGAGCTAAATATTCTGGGACGATGATTTGAGGATCGGCTACTGCTACTGCTGTAGCAAAGGCTTTTTTCAAAATCGTCTCTTGCTTATTCATATTGCTATTCTAATCAAGCGCTGCACGCTCTTGCATATGCCACATATCAGCATAGCGGCCATTTGCAGCAAGTAGCTCATGATGAGTGCCACGCTCCACTATTTGCCCATGCTCCATGACCAGAATTTGGTCTGCATGGATGATGGTGGAAAGTCGATGGGCGATAATCAGGGTGGTTCGATTCTTGGCTAAACTGAGCAGCTCCTCTTGAAACGCACGTTCCGTCTTAGAATCCAGCGCAGAAGTGGCCTCATCAAAAATCAACATCGCCGGTTTTTTTAGCAAAGTACGAGCGATTGCAACGCGCTGCTTTTCACCGCCTGACAATTTAAGGCCGCGCTCACCAACCTGAGTTTCATAGCCATCAGGCAAATGTTTAATAAAACCATCAATTTGAGCCGCCCTCGCAGCCTCGTGCACTTCCTCAATCGAAGCTTTTGGATTGCCATAAGCAATGTTGTAACCAATGGTGTCGTTAAAAAGCACCGTATCCTGAGGAACAATGCCAATCGCCTTTCTGAGGCTGCCTTGCTGAATATCTAAGATGTTTTGACCGTCAATCAATATCTTCCCAGACTGAACATCGTAGAAGCGAAATAATAATCTTGCCAAAGTACTCTTACCAGCACCACTTTGACCAACAACCGCTGTGATAGTGCCAGCCGGAATGTTAAAACTCACATCATGCAAGATCTCACGCTTTGCCTCGTAATGAAAAGAAACATTCTCAAAGCGAACATCTGGGCCATATGAGTAGTTATCAATCTGCAATAGCTTTGCATGAGGTGAATCAGCAATCTCTTTTTCTGTATTAAGCAATGCGAACATCCGGTCCATATCGGTTAAGGACTGTTTAATCTCTCGATACATTACGCCCAAGAAGTTCAGAGGGATGTAGAGTTGAATCATTAAGGTGTTGACCAGAACAAAATCACCCAAAGTCATACTGCCATCGACGACACCAAGAGTGGCAAACCATAAAATCAAAACAAGGCCAATCGCAATAATAGTCTGCTGCCCGAGATTTAAAACTGCTAAAGACTTTTGCGACTTCACCGCAGCTACTTGATAGCGCACCAAATTTTCATCATAGCGACCAGCCTCGAAAGCTTCGTTGCCAAAATACTTCACTGTTTCAAAGTTGAGTAAGGAATCAATGGCTTTTTGATTCGCCTTGGAGTCCATGTCATTCATTGTGCGGCGGAAGTGGGTGCGCCACTCGGTCACTACAACAGTAAAAGTAATATACAGAACCAAAGCAACTAGGGTAATTGTGGCAAACCAAATATCGTATGAATAGGCAAAGTAACCCAGTACCAAACAGAACTCAATGAGAGTCGGCAAAATACTATAAAGCGAATAGGCAATCAATGACTGAATACCACGTGTGCCACGTTCTATATCTCGACTAACGCCCCCTGTCTGCCGAGCCAAATGAAAACTCAAGGCCAATGAGTGCAGATGCTCAAATACCTGGAGCGCCACCTTGCGCACGGCATTTTGGGTCACGCGGGCAAAAAGTGATTCACGTAACTCAGTAAAGAGTGAGGCAGAGATCCGCAGCGCTCCATAGGCTAGCAATAAACCCACCGGTACTACCAATAAGACTTCTGGTGAATTTGTCTTGATATTGAGCGCATCAATCAAGCGCTTCATCAAAATGGGAATACCAAGATTGGTGACCTTAGCAAGCACTAGGCAACTAAGGGCTATGGCTACTCTAAATTTATATTCCCACAAGTATGGCAATAGGTCACGAATGACCCGCCAATCGCCACGTTGAAAAGTTTTTGTTTCAGCACCAGTATGGTGGCGCCCAGATGAATGTCTCATGCTGCTATCTTAGTGACTTCTTCACTGGCGCGCAGAAAACAATTGAAGTATTGCCTCACCATTACTAGGTGAGAAACACTTTTCAATAGCTTCGCGATAAGGCAACCACTGATAGGCAACATGTTCTCTTGGGGCAAGAACAACTTTAATGTTGTCTGGCACTTCCAAAGAGAACCAATGCTCAATATTTCTGACGACTCCATGGGCGTAGCGATGCTGCCAGGCTGGATAGATCTCGTATTCGATTTGGTGATGCATGTTTTGCATGGATTCTGAGGGCAAGAGTCTGATATCAATACCCGTCTCCTCCAATACCTCACGAGCAGCAGCTAAAGATAAATCTTCATCAGGGACATCTAGACTCCCCGTAACGGACTGCCAGAAATTGGCGCGATCAGTCCGCTCAATCAATAAGACATCCCCATTCGATTTGTAGATCACTACTAAAACCGAAATAGGGATTTTCAAGGTGCTGGTGTTACTGACCTAAGTTAATTAAGTGGCGGGAGTTGCTTGGCGCAAACGAATATGTAACTCACGCAACTGACGCTCATCCACTGGGCTAGGCGCTTGTGTCAACAAACACTGTGCGCGTTGGGTTTTGGGGAAGGCAATCACATCACGAATCGATTCAGCACCAGTCATCATCGTGACAATGCGATCTAGACCAAACGCAATACCGCCATGTGGAGGTGCACCATATTGCAAGGCATCCAATAAGAAACCAAATTTAGCTTGGGCTTCTTCTGCGCCAATCTTCAAAGCACGGAAAACTTGGCTTTGCACTGCCTCTTGGTGAATACGCACTGAGCCGCCACCAATTTCGCTGCCGTTGAGGACCATGTCATAAGCCTTAGCCAAGCACTTGCCTGGATCAGACTCAAGATACTGCATGTGCTCATCTTTAGGGCTGGTGAACGGATGGTGACAAGCAACCCAGCGAGCATCGCCTTCGTCATAATCAAACATTGGGAAATCAACTATCCACAATGGCTTCCAACCCTCAGTAAAGAGCCCATGCTCTTTACCCCAAGCCGAGTGGCCAATGCGTAAACGCAGATTGCCCATAGCATCGTTTGCGACTTTTTCTTTATCAGCGCCGAAGAAAATAATATCGCCATCTTTAGCCCCGGTGCGTTTCAAGATGCCTTCGATGGCAGCATCATGCAAGTTCTTCACGATTGGGGATTGCAAACCATTGCGCCCTTCAGCAACAGAGTTCACCTTAATCCACGCCAAACCTTTAGCTCCATAGATCGCAACAAATTGCGTGTAATCATCGATTTCGCTACGACTAATTGCCGCGCCACCAGGTACGCACAATCCCACAACTCGCCCGCCTTCTTGATTAGCCGCACCTGAGAATACTTTGAAATCAACGTCTTTCATCAGATCGGTCAATTCAGTAAACTCAAAGTTCACACGCAGATCAGGCTTATCAGAACCAAAGCGTGCCATACCTTCAGAGTAAGGCATGGTTGGAAATGGATTTGGCAATTCGACATTCATGGTGACCTGGAAAATATGACGAATCATGTTTTCAAACAAATCACGAATTTCAACTTCGTTCAAGAAGGCAGTTTCACAGTCGATTTGAGTAAATTCAGGTTGACGATCTGCGCGCAAGTCTTCGTCACGGAAGCACTTTGTAATTTGATAGTAGCGATCAAATCCAGCAACCATTAACAATTGCTTAAACAACTGTGGAGATTGTGGCAACGCAAAGAAGTGGCCATCATGAACGCGCGAAGGAACCAAATAGTCTCGCGCACCTTCAGGCGTGCTCTTAGTGAGCATCGGCGTTTCAATATCGATAAAGCCTGCAGTATCCAAATAGCGGCGGCACTCCATGGCCACGTTGTAACGCAAACGTAAGTTCTTTTGCATTTGCGGGCGACGCAAATCCAAAACGCGATGGGTTAAGCGTGTGGTCTCAGATAAGTTCTCATCATCCAATTGGAATGGAGGAGTAATTGAGGCATTCAAGATTGTGAGGCTATGGCAGAGCACTTCAACCTTGCCGCTCACTAAATCTACGTTCTCAGTACCAGCTGGACGCGCCCGCACTAGGCCTTTGATCTGGATGCAAAATTCATTACGCACTTCCTCAGCAAGGGCAAACATCTCAGGGCGATCTGGATCGCAGACCACCTGTACAAAACCCTGGTGATCCCGCAAGTCAATAAAGATCACGCCACCATGGTCACGACGACGATTAACCCACCCGGCGAGAGTGGCCTCTTGTCCGATCAGTGAATCGGTTACCTGACCACAGGTATGGCTTCGCATCGACATAACAATTTCCTATAAATCAAAAATGATTTGGTGACTGAATAGCATTCAGACCAGTTGGGCTATTGGGAGGAACAGATCCCATAGAAACAATATGCTTAAGCGCTTCTTCCACGCTCATATCTAATTCGATCGTTTGCGCACGCGGCACGATCATAAAAAAACCAGAAGTTGGATTTGGGGTCGTTGGCAAAAAGACGTTGACATAATCTTCTCCCAATTTCGCTGTAACCTCTTTCGCCGGAACCCCCGTCTGAAATGCAATCACCCAAGAGTCCACATGTGGGTAACGAATCAGGAGCGCCTTACTAAAGGCCTGACCACTTCCTGAAAATAAAGTAGATGACACTTGTTGCACGCTGGAATAAATCGAACGTACCACTGGGATGCGATTCATCAAGCCGTCCCAGACCTTCATCCACCACTGACCCGCGAAACTAATAGCAATCAAGCCAGTCAACATAATGACCACAACAACTATCGCAATGCCAACTGCAGGTAAATTACGGAAATGCTGGAGATCAGCAGAAAATTGACTAGGAAAGACCGCAATAATGGCTTGCATAACGGATCCGAAAACACCGTCGAGCAGACCCAATCCCCAAGTGATCACCCAAATAGTGACGGCCATGGGGGCCCATACGAGAATGCCTGCGATAAAGTATTTTTTCATGTGCTAATGCTTGCGATTTGCCTAACCCGCTATTTTAGCGGGTTAGGGGCCATTCGGCGAGAGACTAATAAATACCTAAGCCAATTATCAAAATTCCAGCTAAAAACCCACCGGCAAAGAGCAATGCGCCCATAATTAAGCGGTGAGTCCGTCTTTCCTGCTGCAAAAGGGCTTTTAAAACCTCTAATTCCCCGTTTTGATCTTTTTTCTGCCCATGAGCCAAACTTTCCGCAATCAAGCGAGGCAAAGTTGGCAAAATCTTGGCCCATGCAGGCGCCTCGGCCTTTAGGCCATCTAACAAGCCGCGCCAACCCAATTGCTGACTTATCCACTTCTCCAAAATGGGTTTGGCTGTTTTCCACAGGTCTAAATCAGGGTCTAATTGACGGGCAAGCCCCTCAACATTTAAGAGTGTTTTTTGGAGCAAAGTGAGTTGTGGCTGAATTTCTACCTTAAAACGGCGCGAAGTTTGGAATAAACGCATCAACACGATACCAAGTGAAATCTCTTTTAAAGGACGATCAAAGTAAGGCTCGCATACTGAGCGCACGGCACCTTCCAATTCTTCAACACGCGTATTAGCGGGTACCCAACCAGACTCAATATGCAACTCAGCAACTCGGCGGTAATCACGATTAAAGAACGCTAGGAAATTAAGGGCCAAGTAGTTTTTGTCAGACTCACTCAAGGCACCAACAATTCCAAAATCTAGAGAGATGAATCGGCCGAACGTTTCTGGCTCCAAGCTGATCATGATATTTCCTGGGTGCATATCTGCATGGAAAAAACCATATTCAAAAACTTGTGTGAAAAATATCTCTACGCCATCTGCGGCTAATTTTTTAAAGTCAACACTAGCTGCACGCAATTCTTCAGTACGACCAATAGAGATGCCCTCCATGCGCTCCATGACAATGACGTTGGTATGACATAGATCCCAATACATTTCTGGAATCATCAGTTTTTTAGAATCCTTGAAATATCGGCGCAATTGGCTTGCATTAGCCGCTTCACGCATGAGGTCTAACTCATCATGCAAATAGGTATCAAATTCCGCTACGTTCTCACGAGGCTTTAAACGACGACCATCTTCAGACGTTCGCTCAATAATTTTTGCCAAGTCGTACATCAAAGCAATATCACCCTCAATCACCGGCAAGATACCAGGGCGCAAGACTTTAATGGCTGCTGCCCGATGATTCCATTCTGGATGCTTCTCTGTTGCACGCAAAATTCCAAAGTGCACCTGGGCTACGGAGGCACTAGCTATAGGACTGGCATCGAAGCTAACAAATATTTCTTCAATCGGCTGACCAAGCGCTTCTTCAATCAAGCGGCGCGACTCTTCATTCGAAAATGGCGGTACTTGATCCTGCAATTTTGCAAGCTCATCAGAAATATCTTCCGGTAATAAATCACGGCGAGTCGACAGTACCTGTCCAAACTTTACGAAAATGGGCCCGAGCGCTTCTAGAGTCAGGCGGATGCGAGCACCCCTAGGTAAATCAGAATGTGGTGAAGTCCAGCAAAGAATAGAAAGCAAACTACGGCGAATGCCAGGCTTTAAGTTATCCCGCAATAAAGGCAAGAGGCCGTAGCGCCATGCTGTGAAGAAGATAAAACAAAGGCGAGCAAGTCGACGCACGATTTATTGAACCTTCTGTACTAGTATTAGAATTCGTTTTTCCATGCGATCGACAGCATCACGCAATTCACTTAATTCATTCTTATGGACTATAAAGTCACGCTGATTTAACAAGACTTTTCTTTCTTCGCTGACATACTCCACGAAATTACTCAACAAATCGCTTGCAGCAGACTTACTCGCGGACGCAAATTTTTTACCTTGTCGCACTGCGAAATTTGCAGGGGCATCTCCCACCAATCGCGCTAAATCTTCTTCATATTCCCACCGAACTTGACCAACAAGACGTCCTAATAATTGCGCTAAATCAGCATCGCCTGTAATCTTCACTGCCTTAAAAGCCTGCTCTCGTAATGTGCCTGTGCTACCCGCAAGCTCGCTGAGTGCCTTAGCTGATACTTCTAAGACCAAGGAGCTTGTATCGAAGGCGTCTGACACAGCCAACAAGCCAGCAGGTGTGATTTCAAAACGCAGGTCACCTACGGGCAACTTTAAAAGAATCGTTTTACCGGCATGACGTGCTAACTCACCAGTAGCCCATGGCTCACTCGATAAGACATGGTTAATGCCCCGACAGGCGGCGCCAGCTGCAATTGTATGGGTTGAAGAAATTGCGTTCATGAGTGTAAAAAACCCGCACAAGTGCGGGTTTCCAATGGAAAGTACCTTAAGCTTAAACTAACTGTTGAATACCCGCTAGTACCCAGCCTCCAGGACCCTCAACTGGCTTACTCAAATTCCAGATTTCAGAGAAGTTATTTGCGGGAGCGCCTTGCTGTTCGCGAATCATTCCACCGAACTGGACGCTACAGAAATAAGTGTTATCAGCTGTTTCAATGCCCAAAAGTTGCGCATTGATGCTGACAACGTCTGTTTGATTGGCACTATCGGTACGACCGGCCAAGTCTTGCTGAATCGTGGCAAACATTTCAGGGGTAGTAAATTCCCTCAAAGCAGCGAGATCACCTTGATCCCAAGCTCTTTGCAGGCTCCCAAAATATTGTTTTGCATTTTCTAAGAATGCATACTCATCGAACCCCGGTGGTAGCGTGGATTTAAATGACTGTGGCTCTGCGCTTGTGCCACCAAAAGCATTAGAAGCGGGATTGAACCCAGGCTCACTTCTTGGTGCTTGCTCAAGCGGAGTACGTTGCATGGGGGCACCAGAAACTGGTCCAGCACCAGATATCGCCGGAAGCAATCTTCTAATCACAAACATAATGACAAAGCCAGCCAATACAGCAATCAATAAACCAGTAATTAATGATGATGCGCCGTCGCCCATACCAAAGTGAGATAGGAGGTAGCCAATTCCAAGGCCAGCAGCTAACCCACCCAAAATTCCACCCATGCCACCAAAACGACTTGGGGCTGGCACCTGTGGTGCTGAAGTTGGAGCCGTGGGTTGAGCTTGTTGAATAGGCTTTTGTATAGGCGTAGCCTGTCTTTGCATCGGCGCACTAGGCGCCCTCCCAAAGCTTCTTCCACCACCTAAGCGACCGGCATCAACCTCACCAACCAAAGCAAATAACAAACTCAGACTTAATAGTACTGCTTTGAAAAAATGCTTATTCATTGTATGTATCCCCTTATAAAACTTATTAACTTCTTTATTGCTTCAGCAGTTCAAACTACAAAATAATTAGTATTTAATACCAATATGTAAGGCAACAATACCCCCAGTCATTCTATGAGTTTCCACTTCATCGAATCCCACGCCCAGCATGATTTCTTTTAAGGCATCGGCATCTGGATGCATCCGAATAGATTCCGCTAAATAGCGGTAGCTTTCTGAGTCTTGGGCAATCTTTTCACCCAGCCAAGGCAATACCTTGAATGAATATGCATCATAAACAGGTTTTAAAAAAGCATCCGGTTTAGAAAACTCTAAGACCAAAACGCGACCGCCTGGTTTAATCACCCGGCACATCTCACCTAAAGCCACATCTTTATGTGTCATATTGCGCAAACCGAAGGCTACCGTCACCACATCAAAATGATTGGCTGGAAAAGGAATTTTCTCTGCGTCAAATTGAACACAAGGCAAAGCCAAGCCACGATCTAGCAAACGGTCACGACCAACACCTAGCATGGATGCATTGATGTCACTTAACCAAACTTGCGCATCGGGATTTTTACCCCAAGAAGCGGCCTTAGCAAAAGCAGCAGCCAAGTCACCAGTCCCACCAGCAATGTCTAATACTTTTTGACCTGGGCGTACTTGTGCTCGGGCAATCGTGATCTTTTTCCATAGACGATGCAAGCCAAATGACATCAAGTCATTCATCACATCATATTTACTAGCTACCGAATGGAATACTTCAGCAACCTTACCGGCTTTTTCAGCCTCATCAACACTTTGATAGCCGAAATGGGTTTTACTCATTAATGACCTCCACAGGAATGGCCATGCGAATGGTCTTTTGTTGTCATCGGCGCATCCCGATCAAGACCAGCAATAGCTAATTTATCTAAGTGCTCTTTCCATAATTGCTCTTGGTTTTCGCACAAATATTGCAAAAAGTCCCAAGAGTACAAACCAGAATCATGGCCATCAGAAAAGCTAGGCTTCAACGCATAATGGCCTACTGGCTCAATATTAGCAATCAACACGTCACGCTTGCCTGTTTGCAGGGTTTCTTGTCCAGGACCATGGCCTTGCACCTCGGCTGATGGAGATAGTACTCTAAGCAACTCAAACGGTAGGCAATAGGTATTGCCATTCTCGTAAGAGAGTTCCAATACTTTGGATTGTTGATGAACTACAACATTACTTGGAATCATTAAACTAATACCCTCTCAATACCACCCTGGTTAGCCTTAGCAACATAATCTTGCATCCAGTTTTCACCCAATAGTTTTTGCGCCATTTCTACAACGATGTAATCAGCTGTTGTATCACTATCCGCATTAAAGCGAGCTAAACCTTGCAAGCATGATGGGCAACTAGTCAACACCTTAACATCCGCAGCTTCATCACCCTTACGTAATTCATTGGCGGCCTTCTCCATCTCAATTTGCTTACGAAAGCGCACTTGGGTAGAAATATCAGGACGCGTCACTGCAAGCGTGCCAGATTCACCACAACAACGATCGTTCTTTTTAATGGCTTTACCGTCTTCCATTTGAATCAACTCGTTAACCGTTTTTATCGGATCTTGCAACTTCATCGGAGAATGACATGGATCGTGATACATGTATTTGACGCCGCTGACATTGGAAAGTTTGACACCCTTCTCCAGCAGATACTCGTGAATATCAATGATGCGGCAGCCTGGGAATATCTGCTCAAACTGATATCCAGCCAATTGGTCATAGCAAGTTCCACAAGAAACAACGACTGTTTTGATATCAAGATAGTTCAGTGTATTAGCAACACGATGGAATAGTACGCGATTATCCGTAATCATCTTCTCGGCTTTATCGAAGTCACCATTGCCACGTTGCGGATAACCGCAACACAGATAGCCTGGCGGCAGGACTGTCTGTACACCTACATTCCACAGCATGGCTTGAGTAGCTAGCCCTACTTGAGAGAACAAACGCTCAGAGCCACAACCTGGGAAATAAAACACCGCTTCAGTATCAGCTGAAGTTGTTTTAGGATCCCTAATGATTGGAACGTAATCAGCATCTTCAATATCTAGCAATGCACGGGCAGTTTTCTTGGGTAAGTTACCAGGCATCTTCTTATTGACAAAGAAAATGACCTGCTCTTTGATGCTAGGCTTGCCTACTGTTGCAGGTGGATGCGCAGTCTGTTTTTTTGCAAACTTACGCAACAAGTCATTGCCAAGGCGCTGAGCCTTATAGCCCCAGCCAATCATGGTCTTGCGCGCCAAATTAATCGTGTCAGCACTAGTTGCATTTAAAAAGAACATCGATGCAGCAGTACCAGGATTAAAGCGTTGCTGACCCATCTTGCGCAATAAGTTACGCATATTCATAGTGACATCACCAAAGTCAATATTGACTGGGCAGGGCGTTAAGCACTTATGGCAAACGGTACAGTGCGCGGCAACATCATCAAACATTTCCCAATGACGAATCGAAATGCCTCGACGAGTTTGTTCTTCGTATAAAAAGGCTTCGATCAATAATGATGTAGCCAAGATCTTGTCACGCGGGCTATATAGCAAGTTCGCTCGCGGTACATGAGTTGCGCACACTGGCTTGCACTTACCGCAACGCAAGCAATCTTTAATGCTATCCGCAATGGCGCCAATATCGCTCTGCTGCATGATGATGGACTCATGCCCCATCAAGCCAAAACTTGGCGTATAGGCCATGCTGAGATCGGCGTTCGGCATCAACTTGCCTTTATTGAAACGACCTTCTGGGTCAACGCGATTTTTGTAACTACGGAAATCTTTCAACTCTGCTTCAGTGAGATATTCCAACTTAGTAATACCAATGCCATGCTCACCAGAGATCACGCCATCCAAAGAGCGTGCCAAAGCCATAATCCGATTGACTGCGTGATGGGCGTCTTGCAACATCTCATAGTCATCTGAGTTTACTGGGATATTGGTGTGCACATTGCCATCCCCTGCATGCATATGCAAAGCAACGAACACCCGCTTACGTAAAATCTTCTTATGAATAGTCTCAAGTTCATTGAGAATGGGCTCAAAAGCCAATCCACCAAAAATAATTCTGAGTTCAGAGCGCACTTCCTCTTTCCAAGAGGCACGCAAGGTGTAATTCTGTAAATGTGGAAAATACGTATCCATCTGAGTTAACCACTCAGACCAACGTGCCCTTACCCTTGCAATTAAGTCGAGCGCTTGCTGAACGCGATCACCCAAAATCTCTGCAGTAGGGATCTCATACTCTTCATCACTCTTACCCAAAGGTAAGGCGCTCTTTTTCAGGAAGAACTCCAAGCCATCCAGAACTTGTAATTTGCTCTTGAGAGAAAGCTCAATATTGATGCGCTCAATACCATCGGTGTACTCGCCCATCCGGGGCAATGGAATCACTACGTCTTCATTAATCTTGAAAGCGTTGGTATGACGTGCAATCGCCGCTGTACGAGCGCGATCTAGCCAAAACTTTTTACGTGCTTCGGTGCTCACAGCGACAAAGCCTTCACCTACGCGTAAGTTGGCCATTCGCACGACTTCGCTAGTCGCTACAGCTACATTCTCTTCATCATCACCTGCAATATCACCAAGCAAGACCATCTTTGGCAAACTATTGCGCTTTGACTTGGTTGAATAGCCGACCGCCCTTAAATAGCGATCATCCAAATGCTCAAGGCCAGCCAAGATTGGACCACCTTGTCTACTCAAGCCATCAAGATAAGCTTTGATCTCAACAATGCTAGGGATAGCCTCACGCGCTTGCCCAAAAAACTCAAGGCAAACTGTGCGCATGTACTTAGGCATGCGATGCAATATCCAAGTGGCACTGGTAATTAAACCATCACAACCTTCTTTTTGGACACCAGGCAAGCCCGATAAAAATTTATCAGTAACGTCTTTACCTAAACCTTCTTTGCGGAAACGCTTACCTTCTACCTCGAGCAATTCTGTTTTCAGAATGCGTTCGCCTGGCTCGCTTGTGCCATCTGACCAAGTTAACTGAAAGCGAACTTTTTCTACTTCATGAATCTTGCCAAGATTGTGATCAAGGCGCTCAACGTCCAACCAATTGCCTTGTGGATCAACCATTCTCCAGCTAGCTAAGTTATCGAGCGCAGTACCCCAGAGGACAGCCTTCTTACCACCAGCATTCATGGCAATGTTGCCACCAATGCAACTGGCATCAGCCGAAGTGGGATCAACCGCAAACACAAGACCAGCATGCTCTGCAGCATCAGACACTCTGCGAGTCACAACTCCTGCGCCAGTAAAGATCGTTGAGACTTCATGCTCAACACCAGGTAAATGCTGAGATTTCACGCCACTGATGTCTTGTAACTTTTCAGTATTAATCACTGCAGACATGGCATGCAAAGGAATAGCACCGCCGGTGTAGCCCGTGCCACCCCCACGAGGGATGATAGTTAAGCCAAGCTCAACACAATCCTTCACCAAGCCAGGAATTTCTGATTCGTAATCGGGCTTTAGCACCACTAATGGAAACTCAACACGCCAGTCTGTAGCATCAGTAACGTGCGCTGCACGAGAAACACCATCAAAACAAATATTGTCTGCAGCAGTATGTCGACCCAACACTTTTTTAGCGCGTTTGCGAATCAGCTCAACTTCTTTAAAACCACGCTCGAAGTTTTCTACAGCACGACTTGCAGCGCTTAATAGGATTTCTACTTGGCCTGCCGAATCACCGCTAGAGCGTTTTTTGACTTCGCCTAAGCGATGCCATAAAGCATCAATCAATAATTGACGACGATTCGCGTTATCGAGCAAGTCATCTTGCAAGAAGGGATTGCGCTGAACAACCCAGATATCACCCAAAATTTCAAACAACATGCGTGCAGAACGTCCGGTACGCCGAACACCACGCAAGTCATTCAGAACGCGCCACGACTCCTCGCCCAAGAGGCGAATAACGATTTCTCGATCAGAAAAGGAGGTGTAGTTGTAAGGTATTTCACGCAGACGGGGCGAACCGGCCTCGGCGTCCAACAACTGATTTAAAGCTAGGGGTGCGTTCATAGCGTCATATTTGGTAAATATGCATTTTAATTGAGCAATCCTGATATTGGCAGGAAATAGGGAAAGATGTTGGCGAAAGGGATAAACCCTTTCAAATCTAAGGGCTTAGCGCCCATCCGTGTTACGCTCATTGGATGGCAACGAACTATTTAAAGAAAATTTTATCTGCCCGAGTCTACGATGTGGCTAGGGAAACAGAGCTCGAGGTGGCCCCCGAACTCAGCAAGCGTTTAGGCAACCAAGTTTTACTGAAAAGAGAGGATAACCAGCCGGTTTTCTCATTCAAACTTCGGGGTGCCTACAACAAAATGGCCCATTTACCCCCCGAATCCTTAAAACGCGGGGTCATCACAGCTTCCGCCGGCAATCATGCTCAAGGGGTTGCCCTGTCAGCCTCCAAAATGAAGTGCAAAGCGGTTATCGTGATGCCGACGACGACTCCTAGCCTCAAAATCGATGCCGTTAAAGCTCGTGGTGGTCCCTGGGTAGAAATCATTCTGCATGGCGATTCTTATAGCGATGCCTTCAAGTACTCAGAGCTCTTGGAGAAAAAAAGAGGGCTTACTTTTGTTCACCCCTTTGATGATCCAGATGTCATTGCCGGACAAGGGACGATTGCCCAAGAAATCTTTCAGCAGTACCAAGAGCCTATCGACGCCATTTTTGTCGCCATCGGTGGTGGCGGACTTATTGCTGGTATTGGCGAGTACGTCAAAGCTGTCAGCCCAAAGACTAAAGTGATTGGCGTGCAATCCGTTGACTCTGACGCAATGAGGCGCTCGCTCAAAGCCAATAAACGCATTGAGATGAAAGATGTTGGCCTCTTCTCTGATGGCACCGCTGTCAAATTGGTTGGCAAAGAAACCTTCCGCATCTGTAAACGCGTAGTTGATGAGATCATCACTGTTGATACCGATGAGATCTGCGCAGCCATCAACGATGTCTTCACTGACACCCGCAGCATTCTGGAGCCCGCAGGCGCTTTAGCCATTGCCGGTATGAAGAAATACGTCGAAAAAAATAAAACTAAAAAGAAAACTTTGGTAGCGATTGCTTGTGGTGCCAATATGAATTTCAGCCGCTTGCGTTTTGTAGCCGAGCGTGCCGATGTTGGTGAATACCGTGAGGCAGTTTTTGCTGTTACTCTTCCTGAAGAACGTGGCTCCTTCAAGCGCTTCTGCGAACTCTTAGGAAATCGTAACGTCACTGAATTTAACTACCGCATTGCCGATGGTAGCCAAGCACACATTTTTGTTGGCATTGGCACTCATAAAGCTAGTGACAGCGCTGCGATCGCAAAGTATTTCACTAAAGCAAAGTTTGCAACAATTGATCTGACCCATGATGAGCTGGCGAAGTCGCACCTGCGTCATATGGTTGGCGGTCACTCAGCATTAGCTAAAGATGAATTACTCTATCGCTTTGAATTTCCAGAGCGCCCAGGTGCTTTGATGAAATTCTTAACCAGTATGGCTCCGAATTGGAATATCAGCCTCTTTCATTACCGCAATCACGGCGCTGACTATGGTCGCATCCTCATTGGTATTCAAGTGCCGAAAAATGAGCAGAAGAAATTCCAAAACTTCTTGGCCACACTTGGCTACCCTTACTGGGATGAAACCAAGAATCCTGCATATCGCCTTTTCCTTAAATAAGATGTAATTCATAAGATGTCATACACGCTCACCGGAAAACTCGTTGTTGCGATTTCGTCGCGCGCCCTGTTTGACTTCGAAGAAGAAAATCGTATCTTCGAATTGAGTGATGACAGCGCGTATATGAAGTTACAACTTGAGCGTCTTGGTAAAGCTGCCCAAACGGGCGTGGCTTTTCCTTTAGTAAAAAAATTACTGGCTTTTAACGAGGGTGATGAACAACGGGTTGAGGTAGTGATTCTGTCTCGCAATGATCCCGTCAGCGGCCTACGCGTGTTCCGCTCAGCAGAGCACCATGGACTGCATTTAGAGCGCGGTGTATTTACTAGAGGTCGCCCTCCTTATCATTACCTGCGTTCACTGCATGCAAATCTCTTTCTGTCAGCAAACGAAGATGATGTGCGAGCTACTATCGAAGCGGGCTTTCCTGCTGCGCGCGTATACCCTGAGTCTAGCAAAACTGCCGAGTCACATCCGAATGAAATTCGCATTGCATTTGACGGTGACGCAGTTCTGTTTTCGGATGAAGCTGAGCAAGTCTTTCAGAGTAAAGGTCTTGAAGCCTTTGTAGATCACGAAAGCAAAAATGCAGACATTCCATTACCGCCAGGGCCCTTCAAGCCCTTGCTTGAAGCGCTTCATCGTCTGCAACGCTCTACTAGCGAAAAAGGGATGCGCATTCGTACTGCATTGGTTACTGCACGCTCGGCTCCAGCACATGAACGCGCTATTCGCACTTTGATGGCATGGGGTATTGATGTAGATGAAGCCATGTTCTTGGGTGGCTTATCCAAGAGCGAGTTCCTCCGAGAATTCGAGCCCGACTTTTTCTTTGATGATCAAACCGGTCATTGCCAATCGGCTGCATCAGTTGCGCCAACTGGTCACGTGGTATCTGGCGTATCCAATAGGCCTAAGAGCTAAAAGCCCAAAAGTCAATCGCACCTCATCATGGCAATACTACCGCTCGGTCAAGCTACGCAATATCCCGAACAATACGATCCGAGTGTGTTGTTTCCAATTCCTCGCTCTGAGAATCGTCTTAAGCTCAATATTCAACCCAATCAAGCGCTGCCATTTGTTGGTGTTGATATTTGGAATGCTTACGAGCTCAGCTGGCTCAACCCAAAAGGAAAGCCGCAAATAGCTTTAGCGGAGTTTCAGATTCCTGCTGACTCGCCCAATATGATTGAGTCCAAATCCTTTAAGCTGTATCTTAATAGCCTCAATAGCGCGCGATTTGAAAATGAAGAAGAAGTCCGTGTAAGGCTCATCACTGATTTATCCGCCGTCGCTGGTAGCAAAATTTCCACTCGCATCAATCCGCCTGAGCTTATCTCAAAAAAAGGTATACAAGAAATGAGTGGGGTCTTAATGGACAGGCTAGATATTGAGATTGACCCCAATTTGCCTGCCGATCCTGCTCTGCTTGAAGTCAATGAATCCTTCGGGCCAATTGAGCAATGCTTGGTGACGCATTTACTGAAATCTAACTGCCCCGTTACTGGCCAACCCGATTGGGCAAGCGTGCAAATTCGTTACCAAGGGCGTCCGATATTGGAAGAAGGTTTACTGCGCTATCTAATTGGCTTTAGGCAGCTCGGGGAGTTTCATGAGCATTGTGTTGAAACCATTTTCTGCAACATCAAACAACAATGTAAGCCCGATAAGCTATCTGTCTATGCTCGTTACACAAGACGTGGCGGCTTAGACATTAATCCCTTCCGAACCGATCACAATTCACCATGGCCTGAAAATATTAGGCACGCACGTCAGTAAGAAAAACTTCCAAAGAAAGCCCTTGTAGGAAAACCTAGAAGGGCTTTATTAATACAGTACTTCTTTACAGAAATAATAGGGGTATGTCAGAAAGGAATATCGTCATCCATTGCGCCGAGTGAAGCGGCGTTAGAAGATGCTGCAGGTGCAGATTGTTCAGTAGATTTTGCGCGGCTATAGCTTTCACCACCACTTTCACTACCGCCTACTGGCTTACCACCAAGCATTTGCATCGTTTCTGCAACGATCTCAGTGGAATACTTTTCTTGGCCACTAGCATCCGTCCATTTGCGAGTACGCAGCCGACCTTCAACATAAACTTGTGAACCTTTTTTGAGATATTGTCCTGCGATCTCAGCAAGCTTGCCAAAGAATGCAACGCGGTGCCATTCTGTGGTTTCTTTCATTTCATTAGTTTGCTTATCTTTATAGCGATCAGATGTTGCTACTGAAATATTTGTAACGGCGTCGCCGCTTGGCATATAACGTGTTTCTGGATCGCGCCCTACGTTACCTACGATGATGACCTTATTTACCGAAGCCATGTTGTCTCCCGAAGAAAAATGTAATGTGAATTAAATCTTAAATTGCAGCCTTTGAATCAACAACCTTTGCAGGCAATTCACGCATCGACCAAGCGATTATAAGCCAGCAAAGCAGCAGTACTGCACCTGCAGCAAAGACCGATAAATCACCATGGCTATCCATCAACCAACCCCCAATCACAGCACCTGAAAACAGCCCAATCGACTGAGTGGTGTTGTAAACACCCATCGCTGTGCCTTTTGATTCTTTTGCGAAGCGAGAAACTAAAGAGGGCTGTAAAGCCTCTAGTAAATTAAAGCCGACAAAATAAATCAATAAGGCGGAAGCAATCCCTAGTATCGATGAGGCGCCAGTAAAGAAGCATTCAGCAATAAACAGCAAAACAATAGCAATTAAAAGAATGGGTCTCAGGCGCTGTTTCTTCTCGCCAATAATAATCAAAGGGGCCATCAAAAAGAAAGAAAGCAGAACTACTGGGAGATATACCTGCCAATGGTCTGATAAAGGTAAGCCTGCCTGTACTAATAAACGCGGCACCACCATAAACATCGCTACTTGAGTCGCATGCAAAACAAAAACGCCGGCATTTAAGCGCACTAATTCGGGACGAAAAAATACTTCTTTCAAAGAAGCTTGGGAGGCTTTAATTTCTGGCTTATGAGTGGGCAGTACAAAGTAGGTCACCAACATCGCGATCACACCAAGTACTGCCAGCAACACAAAAATACCGCTCAAACTAATCATGCGATAGATCGGCGCCGCAATCACAAGCGATAAAGCAAATGAAAGCGCAATACTGCCGCCGACCAAAGCCATAGCGCGCGTGCGCACCTGCTCGCGAGTGAGGTCTGCAACCCAAGCAGATATCGCTGCCGAAATAGCTCCGGCACCCATAACGCCGCGCCCAATTGCAATCCAGAGCAAATCATCACGAGCTGCGCAAATCAAGGCTCCAGCAACAAATAGAGAAAGTCCCCAGAAAACTACTGGCTTTCGACCAATTCGGTCAGATAGTCGTCCTAAAGGGATATAAAAACAAGCTTGAACAATATTGAAAATCCCTAAAGCCAAGCCTACCCATAAGGCATGCTCCCCGCCCGGTAACCCACGTGCATGAATGCTAAAAACCGGCAAAAGCAAGAAAAGACCCAGCATGCGGAGGCCAAAAATGCCTGCTAAGGCCAGAGTTGAGCGAAGTTCGGAAGGATTCATAGGAAAAGGCTATATTAACAAGTTACGCTAAAAAATCATGAATAACGAAATTAAGATCCGCGGTGCGCGCACGCAC
>CAIMOW010000129.1 GCA_903843235.1 uncultured beta proteobacterium
ATTTTTGCCGCCATGCCTAGTTTCTGCTTTGGGTCCGTTAGAGCGCATCGGATCACGTGCTTCAACGCACAAAGCAGTCCTCGTCATCCCAGCAGCGGACTCCTGTCTTTGGGGATGACGCACTTCTTCTGACTGACTCCAGATAGTATTCTTTGCGGAACTAGGTTTAACGGGGGCATTAGCAGAGGACCCTGAAGCGGAGTCAGAACTAGAACTTGCCTTACCTACGCCCTGAAACTGTCTACGAATCGGTGCTCCAGTAGGCAGTGGTGCTCTTGGTGCAAAAGGATCTTGTTCAATTAGGTAAGGGTAGTCGGCCTTGTTTGCCCATGGGAGAGAATCCAGTGGCAAGCGATAACCCATTGGGGAATCTCCTGGCAATAGATAAAGGCGGTCATCGCGATAGAGCCAAGGCCCCGTCTTCCATTGAGTATCGAGATAGTTTTGGCCATGTGTGGCCTCAATTGGCAATACATAACCAATAACAGAGTTGAGTTTTTGGGTGAAGACCCGCTTTAAGCGAGTGCGCTCCATTTCATCATCAAGGTTTGATTTGAATGGATCAACGTTTACAGGGAGTTTTGATTCTCTCCAGAGGTAATAAAATACATCCTCGTAGGCTGGTTCAATAAATTTGTCAGCTAAACCTAAATTTCTAGAAAGGGTATGAATAAATTTGTCAGCATCTTTGTTGGTGTAAGTGATAGGGCTGCTCTCATTAGCAAACAAAGCGGGATTAGACCAAATTGGATTGCCGTCTGCTCTCCAATAAATCGAGAGCGCCCAACGTGGCAATTGCTCGCCTGGATACCATTTGCCTTGACCAAAATGCAGGAAGCCCCCATCGCCATATTCTTTGCGAAGTTTATCTACTAAGTCAGTTGCATATGCACGCTTCGTAGGGCCAAGGGCATCTACGTTCCATTCGCGTTCATCGCGACCATTGATGGAAACAAAGGTTGGCTCGCCGCCCATCGTGAGGCGTACATCGCCATCTTCTAACTCTTTATCAACCTTATTGCCAAGCTCTAGAATATCTTGCCATTGCACTTCGGTATAAGGTTTAGTAACTCGTGGCGACTCATAAATTCGCGTCACTTCCATAGTGTGTACAAATTCCACTTCGCACTCATCCACGCCGCCTTCAATCGGCGCAGCGCCCGATGGTTCGGGCGTGCAAGCCACAGGGATATGACCTTCACCAGCAAAGAGGCCGGAGGTAGGATCTAACCCAATCCAGCCGGCGCCAGGTAAATACACTTCGCACCAGGCATGTAAGTCAGTGAAGTCCACTTCAGTTCCGCTTGGGCCATCTAATGCCTTGACATCAGGCTTGAGCTGAATGAGATAACCAGAAACGAATCGCGATGCTAAGCCACACAGACGTAACAAGTTCACCATTAGCCATGCAGAGTCTCGGCATGAGCCACTGCGTAAATCTAAAGTCTCATCCGGAGTTTGTACTCCAGGCTCCATGCGAATGGTGTAATTAATATCACTTTGAACTTGTTGATTGAGCTTGACTAAAAAATCAATCGTACGCATTTCGCTACGATCAATCGTTCTGAAATATTTGTTTAAAGTTGCATTGCGCATTCTGCCGAGGTAAGGGCGCAATTCTTTCTTAAGGTCGGAGCTATAGGTGAAGGGGTAATTTTCCGCATCAGGCTCTAAGAAGAAATCAAATGGGTTGTACACCGCCATCTCGGTGACCAAATCCACTGTGACCTTGAAGTGCGTAGTAGGCTCGTGAAATACCAAGCGTGCCAGGTAGTTGGCATAGGGATCTTGTTGCCAGTTAATAAAGTGACCTTCTGGCTCAATCTTAAGTGAGTAAGAGAGGATGTGACTGCGACAGTGAGGGGCAGGTCGCAAACGGACAACCTGCGGACCTAGCTTAACTGGGCGGTCATATTGATATTCGGTGACGTGGTGTAGGGCGGCGTGTATAGACATGATTCAAAGTCTATGAGTTTCGCACCAAATAAGTCCAGATCGACGCCCAACATTAGTGCGTGAATCTGACTTACGCCCAGATTTGGGTAAAACATGTCTGAAATAGGGCATAAGGGCAGATTTGAGACTTTTGGAAGGAATAAGTTGTAGTTAGGCCAAAGAGAAAGTTGATATGCCCAAGCAGACTACCCTGACGATTAGCAGTAAGAACTACTCCTCATGGTCGCTCCGCGGCTGGCTGATGCTCAAATTTTCAGGGCTGCCATTTCAAGAAGTGCAAGTAGCTCCGGACGATGTGGATAGCCGTGCCGAGTTACTGTTGTTATCCCCATCCATCCTAGTGCCACGATTAGATCATGACGGATGCAAGGTCTGGGATACCTTGGCTATTGGCGAATATCTCAACGAACACAAACCCAAAGCTCATTTATTACCAAGCGATCC
>CAIMOW010000130.1 GCA_903843235.1 uncultured beta proteobacterium
CATCTGTAATCGTAGATGTTTGCAAATAGGACTTGACGCCATGTTCCCAAATGAAGAGAATCCATTCCCATGGATGTCAGAAATGATTGATCTGAAAAAAGAACGAAACTTTTTTGAGACACGCGTTATTGAGTATCAAACTGGTGGTGCGCTAAGTTGGGAGTAGTACAGTAATCAAAAGCGTATCGCCGGCTTAATAGGAGATTAGACGGTTGGATAGTTTTAAAGGTCAGCAAAACCAGGCGCAAATCCGAAAACCCTTGCTCAAGGGTTTCTGGACTACTCTCTCTATTTTTTCCAGCAAATTCAAAAAGCCGTTGTCCTTTGGGGCCACGGCTTTTTTTCCAAGATTCATTAGCGTGCAGCACTTAGCATCAAGCCGCGCGCCGATGAATGGCTCGCTCGTCTACTCCAATATGCCGCAAGGCAAGGCGGAAATGAATGGTCGGGTCTTCTTAATCGGTAGTTTGTACTAATCCTCACGTGAAGGAGCATTACTATGGCAATCGCCAAAAAGAAACCTGCTGCAAAGAAACCAGCTGCTAAAAAAGTAGCTGCAAAGAAACCAGCTGCTAAAAAAGTAGCTAAAAAGAAGCCTGCTGCTAAAAAAGCTGCTGCTAAAAAGCCAGCTGCTAAAAAAGTAGCTAAAAAGAAGCCTGCTGCTAAAAAAGCTGCTGCTAAAAAGCCTGCTGCTAAAAAAGTAGCTAAAAAGAAGCCTGCTGCTAAAAAAGTAGCTAAAAAAGTTGCAAAGAAGCGCGTAGCAAAAAAAAAGTAAGTAAGCCTACTGCGAAGAAAGCGGGCAAAGCTGTAAAAAAGCCCGTGGCTAAGAAAGCTGCTACTTCAACTACGTTGAATCCAGCTGCTGCCTGGCCCTTCCCAACTGGCACACGTCCTTAAGTTTCGACTGATAGACGGGTGAAGTTTAAAGGGGTCTCTCACGAGACCCCTTTTCTATTGCTGGTTTTAGATTGAGTTAGCCCAGATGGCTAAAGAACTTAAAAAGGGTATCCGATTTTGGTGAGTGATTTACCTTTTTACAGTGGGTTTTGCAATGTATGGAAAAACAGAGTTCTGTGATTGACAGACTGTTTTATTATTGGTCTTTTCCGTAAAACCCCTCCCTTTAGGGGGTGTCAACGATGCTACATCATCAATAATCGGAGTAATTTTTTGTTAAAAATAATCCAAGATGTACTCGCTGCTGAAGCCAAAGCAATTGCCTCTATTCCAGAACAAAATCCTTTTGAGCGTTGTACTCAACTCTTTTAGATTTAGCTATGCCGCAATCGCTAAAGCCACCTTATTGCCTGCGCGTGTTGCCAGCATCACCAGCATAGCTAAACTGAATTTATCTCGCTTGCCACGAATCAAGTCAGATACCCTTGACTGGCTGATATGTAACTCTTTAGCAGCGTCCGCTTGTGTCCAGCCATGCCTGGAGATTACATCCCTGACGTTAGCCATCAAATCAGAGCGCATCTTTAGTACTACCGCCTCCTCTTTTCAGAAGCCAAGATCGATAAATATGTTACCGCTTGATTTAATTATTTTCTCTTTCATTTTTTCACCTGTATCCGTTTGTATCGGCTTTTTGCCATCTCAATATCTGCCAGTGCTGTTTTGCCTGTTTTCATTTGAAAGGTGTGTAGTACATAAATACCACTGGAAAACTTAGCCACATAAATCACCCGCCACTTACCCAATACATGAATCCGTATCTCATAAGCCCCTGCGCCAACATTGAGCATTGGTTTGATCCCAATGCGAGACGCAAATCGGAAACCCCTTAAAAACTAAAGCCAAAGGCTGTTTTGAACTGAGTAGCGATCTCATCTTGACTGATTTGGTGATTTTGTGGTCCTTGATGGGTAATCTTGATCGAACCCATCAGACTAGCTAGTCGACCAGTTGTCTCCCAATCCATGCCATTTTCCAAGCCGAAAAGTAAACCACCCCGAAATGCGTCGCCACAACCAGTAGGATCAACAACTTTTGAAGCAGGAACCGGCGGAATCGCCAGACATTTACCTTTCGAGTAGATATCTGCGCCTTCGGCACCCTTGGTGACGATTAATGCCTCGACACGTTCTGCCACTTTAGCTAAATCAAGACCAGTTCTTTGTGAAAGCATTTCACCTTCGTAATCATTAACAGCTAGGTAGGTTGCGAGATTGATTAATTCCAATAATTCAGGCCCGTTAAACATTGGTAAACCTTGGCCTGGGTCAAACACAAATGGAATACCCGCTTCAGCTAGTTGATGGCAGTGCTCCCACATTCCTTGACGACCATCTGGGGCCACAATGCCAAATTTTGCTGCTCCCTTAGAGTTTTTGCTGCGCTCTGCAACGACTGCTGAAACTTGATTAAGGTGCGATTCACCCATTGCACCGGGATGAAAAGCGGTAATTTGATTATTTGCTTGATCAGTTGTGATCATGGCTTGCGCAGTAAATGCTTGCTCAATTTGCCGAATATGACTTGCATCGATCTGTAATTGCTTGAGACGCTCTAGGTAGGGTGCCGCATCTCCTCCGACAGTTGCCATGATGATAGGGTCACCACCCAAGAGGCTCAGGTTGTAAGCAATATTGCCGGCACAGCCACCAAATTCACGGCGCATTGTGGGGACTAAGAAGGCCACATTCAGGATATGAATTTGTTCAGGCAAGATTTGATCGGCAAATTTGCCTTCAAAGTTCATGATGGTGTCGTAGGCGATAGAGCCACAGATTAAGCTAGCCATAAATTAGTTTCCGTTGGTTGAATGGGGTGATGGGATTGTGGATTGAGGATAAAAAACTCTGACACGATAGCCAGCAGTATTTTGCGACAAGGAAATAGGTAGGTCTGAGTGAATGATTTCACCTGCAGGGGCACCTTCACGTAAAAAATCAGGATGTGACTCTTGCCAATTTGTTGGTAGCCACTCTTTTGGTGAGAAGTGAATGGATTTCAGCTCCGATTCATCCGCATCAGTCAGAGAAATTTCTAAATAAGGCCACAAAATATTGATCGCAAGTCGATTTTGTATTTCAACTTGCAGCATAGATTGATTTGCAGGGCTTTTAAGAGCCTCTGGCGAGTTTTCTAGTGCGAGGGTGGCCGAGATTATTTTCCAAGCGGCAAAATCGCTTACAGGTCGATTAATACACCCTAGTGCACGACATAATTTTTCATCTAGATGTTGCAACAGGGAAAATGCGCTGACTGCAACGGCGTTGGATGTGCCATCAACACGAGGTGCAAGCGTAGGTAGTAATGAATTTCTAGAAGTGTGCTCACCAAAAGCAATGAACAGCAAGAAAAAGAGCCCAAGCAGGATGGCTTTTGGACTTAGCCTAGAACTTTTTTTTTGAGCCTGACCAGAAATGCTCTTCTTACTATCGGTACTAAGGGTTCCTTGTAAGCAAACCCAGCCTTCGCTTTCCTTCCAAACGGAAAGTTTTAGCCACTGGCTATAGGTTGCGATAACTTCATCCGCTTGTCGAGCCAACACACCAGATAAAACAATTTGACCGCCTGGGCGCATCTTGTTTACTAGTGCGGGTGCAAGAACTTGTAGTGGGTTGGCTAAAATATTCGCCATTACGATGTCATATTTAGTTTCTGCCGCTAGTTCCGTCGCATTTTCGTTGGGTAAAACAAAACGGATGACAGTGTGATTAATTTCGGCATTGCTGCGGGCAGCCACCATCGCTTGAGGATCAATATCTGTGCCGACAACCGGATGACAACCAAGTTTTGCAGCGGCAATAGCCAAAATACCTGATCCACACCCGTAATCGAGCAAGCTTTGACTCTGAAGATTTGCGTGTTCTTCTAGCCAGAGCAAACAAAGATGAGTCGTTGGATGGCTACCGGTGCCAAATGCCAATCCGGGATCCACCGCTAAGCAGATTGCATTGGGATCGCTCGGGGCATCATGCCAAGAGGGCACCACCCAAATACGTTTACCAATCTGAATCGGCGCAAACTGACTTTGCGTTAAGCGCACCCAATCTTGATCTTCAATAAGCTTTTCTTGAGGGGTGGGAAGTCTGAAGCCTGCCTCCTCAAGAGACACAAGCAGATTGGGAATGAAGTCTGTAGAGCCTGAATCATCAATCTCAGGATTAAATAAGGCCGTTACAGATGAGCGATCCCACGCTTGTACTTCTGGAGAAAGACCAGGCTCGCCGTAAAGAGGGTTCTCATCATAGCCACCTGCGGCATCATCTTCAACCGTTACGGAAAGCGCGCCGAGCTCAAGCAGTACATCACCCAAGGGCTCTGCAATTTCAGCGGGGACCGTGAAAACTAATTCACGGTAAGACATGTGCTTCCCATATGGATATGAAGCGCCTTAAGACTTGCCGCGACTTGCGGCTTGTTCTTCTAGGCGATGCTCTAGGTAATGAATGTTGGTGCCGCCTTCTATGAAGTTCGGGTCGAACATGAGCTCGCGGTGCAAAGGTACGTTGGTTGTGATGCCATCAATAACCATCTCAGAGAGGGCAATTTGCATACGGCGAATAGCTTGTTCGCGAGTATTACCGTAAGCAATCAACTTTCCGATCATGGAATCGTAGTTTGGTGGAACCATGTAGCCACTGTAGGCATGTGAATCAACACGGATGCCAGGGCCACCAGGCATATGCCATGAACCAATTCGACCGGGGCTGGGGGTGAACTTAAATGGATCCTCAGCATTGAGACGACATTCGATGGCGTGACCACGAAAGACGATATCTTTTTGCCGGTATGCCAACTTTAGGCCCGCAGCTATGCGAATTTGTTCTTGAACGATATCTACCCCGGTAATCATTTCGGTGACTGGATGCTCAACCTGAACGCGAGTATTCATTTCAATGAAAAAGAACTCGCCGTTTTCATATAGAAATTCGAATGTACCGGCGCCACGATAGCCAATTTTTCTACAGGCTTCCGCGCAACGCTCACCAATTTTGGCGATCAAACGGCGATCAATTCCAGGTGCTGGTGCTTCTTCAATCACTTTTTGGTGGCGACGCTGCATAGAGCAGTCGCGCTCACCCAACCAAATGGCATTGCCATGCGTGTCCGCTAAGATTTGAATCTCTACGTGGCGAGGCTTCTCGAGAAACTTCTCCATGTAAACCTCTGGATTACCAAATGCACGGCCAGCTTCTTCTTTGGTCATCATGACAGCGTTAATTAAAGCCGCTTCAGTATGGACAACGCGCATGCCGCGCCCACCACCACCGCCTGCAGCTTTGATGATGACTGGATAACCAACCTTCTTAGCGGCGGCAATAATTTCTTTTGGATCATCCGGTAGCGCACCTTCAGACCCTGGAACACAAGGCACTCCAGCTTTGATCATGGCACGTTTAGCAGAAACTTTGTCGCCCATGATGCGAATGGATGCTGCCGTAGGCCCAATGAAAGCGAAACCCGATTTCTCTACACGCTCAGCAAAGTCAGCATTTTCAGAGAGGAAGCCATAACCAGGATGGATGGCTTCAGCATCAGTGACTTCAGCAGCCGAAATAATGGCAGGCATATTCAAATAGCTCAGTGGTGAAGGCGCCGGACCAATACAAACGGCTTCATCAGCCAGTTTGACATATTTCGCTTCTTTGTCTGCTGTGGAGTACACCACAACGGTTTTAATTCCCAACTCGCGGCACGCTCGTTGGATGCGGAGAGCAATTTCTCCCCGATTGGCAATCAGAATCTTATCGAACATTTCGGCTCTGAGTTAGGTAAAAGTAAATGGGTGAATGTAAATAGTCAAAATTACGCAATGATGAAAAGCGGTTGGTCAAACTCAACACCCTGACCGTTTTCACACAGAATTTGCTTAATGACGCCCGCTTGTTCAGCTTCGATTTCATTGAGAAGCTTCATTGCTTCAATAATGCAAAGTGTTTGACCTACAGCCACGGTGTCGCCGACTTTTACAAAGTCAGGTGATTCTGGGTTAGCCGCGCGATAGAAGGTGCCGACCATAGGTGAGCGTGCCACAAAACCGGTTTCAGCGGGTGGCGCTTCTGGAGCGGGAGTTGTTTCTACTGGAGCGCTGGTCGGAGCTGCAGCTTGAATGCTTTGAGTTGGATGGGCATAAACAACTTGACCCATGCCTTGAGCGCCTGAGCCAGCGTTCACGATGCGAACACGATCTTCGCCTTCGTTTACCTCTAATTCAGAGATGCCTGATTCAGAAACGAGATCGATCAGGGTTTTGAGTTTTCTAAGATCCATGGAAGTACTTCCTCTCTTACGATGCTGAAATAATTTTTATTTTTGGAAACGTGAAATTGCTGCTTGTAGGGCTAATTCATAGCCGATAGCACCAAGACCGCAAATGACCCCGGTCGCTATGTCTGACAAATAGGAATGCTTGCGAAACTCTTCGCGTTGATGAATATTGGACAAATGTACTTCCGTAAACGGAATTGCTACACCAGCAAGTACGTCACGAAGGGCAACGCTGGTGTGCGTAAATGCGCCTGGGTTAATGATGATGAAATCCACTCCATCCTGTTTAGCCTTCTGAATGCGGTCAATTAACTCGCCTTCATGATTGCTTTGATAGGTATTGAGGTCGACTGCATGGGCTTTGGCGATTTCACCAAGCTTTATATGGATGTCATCCATGGTTGTTTTGCCATAAACCTCAGGCTCACGACTTCCGAGGAGATTGAGATTAGGACCTTGAATTACGAGAATTGAAGTATTTTTCGACATAGATCGATATTTTTAGAGGCAGTTAGGTTCAATAAGTGAATTAGGCTTTTTGGGCTACAACTGCTTGCTCGATGAAAATGACACCCCATTAAGCACAAGGCAAGTATACCTTCCTAGGGGCTTAAAAAGCCTGAAAGGGCTTATTAAATTACCTTAATTTATGGAAATTAGCCTTTCCAAGGGCTAACTTTACCGAGCAATCTGCTTCATTTTTAAGCAGATTAGGGAATTTGGATACTGAATATCTTTTATTAAATAACGATAAAAGTTCTTATAAAGCAGATTTAATGCTATTTCTGAGCTCTTCTTCGCTGATTCTCCCCAATTTACTGGATAGTACTTTACCCGAGGGGGATAGCAAAACGGTGTAAGGCAGAGCAGACTGAGTATTACCCAGAGCTTTATACATTTGACTGCCATTCATTCCACCCATGGCGATAGGGTAAGAAACGGGCGTCTTTTTTAAGAATTCGCGTACGTTAGATGGTGAATCGATGGCGATACCTACAAATAAGACATTTTTATTGGAAAATTCCCACTGAAGCTTCTCTAATTCAGGCATTTCTTCAACGCAGGGAGGGCACCAGGAGCCCCAAAAGTTCACAACGAGCACTTTTCCTTGCCAATCTTTGGAGTCGAGCACTTTTCCGTCTGGCGATTGCCATTCGTTAGCAAAAAAAGCCTGTACGGCTGGTTCGCTCACCAATCCTGTTTTGGAGATCCAGGGTGAGCTAAAGATGCCAGCGAGAAGTGCCAAAAGGCTAATTCCGCTGATCACAATCCATTGTCTTCGGTTCACTGCAACTCCTTCGCTAAAATTCGCCAATGCATATTCATATCTTGGGCATTTGCGGTACTTTCATGGGCGGCATTGCCGCAATCGCTCGTCAAGCAGGACATCGCGTTACTGGCTGCGATGCCAACGTGTATCCACCAATGAGCACGCAGCTTGAAGCTCAAGGAATTGAGCTCATCGAGGGGTATTCGCCTGACCAATTATTACAGTTTGAGACCATGCCTGATTTATTTGTGATCGGCAACGTGGTTTCTCGTGGCAATCCTTTGATGGAGGCCATTCTGAATCAAGGCTTGCCATACACCTCTGGCCCTCAATGGTTGGGTGAGCAAGTCTTATTTGGCAGACATGTTTTGGCAGTAGCGGGAACGCACGGCAAGACAACGACCTCTGCGATGCTTACTTGGATTTTAGAATTCAATGGTTATAAGCCTGGGTATTTAATTGGCGGAGTGCCGCTAAATTTCACGGTCTCAGCCCGTTTGGGAGAGAGTCAATATTTTGTGATCGAGGCAGATGAATACGACACTGCCTTTTTTGACAAGCGCAGTAAGTTTGTTCATTACCGACCGCGTACTGCCTTATTAAATAATTTGGAATTTGATCACGCAGATATTTTTGCCGACCTTGCGGCCATTGAAACTCAGTTCCACCATCTCGTGCGTACTGTTCCTAGTAACGGTCTGTTAGTAGTCAATGGTGAGGAGCCTGCCCTTGAGACGGTTATCGCTCGTGGTGCTTGGGCCCCAGTAGAGCGCTTTGGCCAAGACGCTAAGAATGCATGGGCTTTTATTGCTCAAGTGGCTGATGGTTTTGTTGTTGTTAAGGATGGCAAAGAGGTGGCGACTGTTAGTTGGGCTCCTGACTCTGGAGTGATGGGTACACACAATCAACTCAATGCCTTGGCGGCAATTGCATCAGCAAATCACGTTGGTATATCTCCAGCCGATGCAGCACGCGCTTTGGCAGAATTTAAGAATGTGAAGCGCCGCCTAGAAACGATCGGTGTGGCAAATGACATTACGGTCTACGACGACTTTGCTCATCACCCAACCGCGATCTCTACCACAGTAGATGGTTTACGTCGTCGGGTGGGGGCAGCTCGTATTTTGGCTGTCTTGGAGCCACGCTCTAACACGATGAAGCTCGGTGTGATGAAGGCTCAGCTACCAAATAGCTTGCAAGCGGCTGACAAAGTTTTCGCCTTTGGCGCAAGTTCTGGCAAAGAATCTTTGGGTTGGGATCTCAATGAGGTACTGTCTCCTCTGAATGCTAAGGAGCTTAATAAGGCAAAAGCATTCGATGAATTAGATACTTTGGTTCTTGCTGTAACTACAGAAGCTAAACCAGGCGACCATATACTCGTGATGAGTAATGGTGGTTTCGGTGGTGTCCATCAAAAAATATTAAAAGCACTAGAGGGTAAAAAATGAGCAAGAGATTACAAGATAAAGTAGCCATCATTACAGGCGCCGCAAAAGGGATTGGCTTTGCAACAGCGCAGCGCTTTGCACAAGAGGGCGCTAAGGTGATTATTGCCGATATCAATCTTGATGCGGTAAAAGCCGCGGCTGCACTGATACCAGGCGCTGAGGCCCACGCTATGAATGTCACTGACCGGGCCAGTATTCAGGCAGTGGTAGATCAGCTCATACAGCAGCATGGCCGCATTGATATTTTGGTGAATAACGCTGGCATTACACAAGATGCGCGTTTAGTGAAAATGACCGAGGCGCAATTCGATACCGTCATTGACGTTAACCTCAAAGGTGTTTTCAACTGCACACAACTCGTGGTGCCTCATATGCTTGAAGCTGGTTCTGGATCAATTGTGAATGCCTCAAGTGTGGTCGGCCTTTATGGCAATTTTGGGCAAACAAATTATTCTGCAACCAAATTTGGTGTGATTGGATTTACCAAGACTTGGGCGCGTGAACTTGGTCCTAAAGGTATTCGGGTAAATGCAGTATGTCCAGGATTTATTGCCACTGAAATGGTCAAGGCCATGCCAGAAAATATTCTTCAAGATATTGAAAGGCGCAGTTGGCTTGGTCGCCTTGGAACGCCAGAAGAAATGGCGAATGTGTATTTGTTCTTGGCGAGCGATGAGGCAAGCTATGTGAACGGCGTTGCACTTGAGGCCAGCGGCGGGATTTCACTGTAAGCATGTATCTTTTATATGAGGAAGGTGGCGACATTAAGATTGCCACGGTCCAATCTGCATCTGGTGCAGGGGATGCGGAGTCATGGCAGGCAACTAGCCTGTCTGGGAAAAAGATCAAACTAAAAGCCAAAGAGGTTTGGTTGCGTTTTGAAAAGCCTGAAGCTCAGGCTGTGATGGATGAAGCTTCTGCCTTATCCAAAGAAATTGATTTGCAATTCCTATGGGATTGCGCTCCAGAAGAAGAGTTTGGTCTTGTGGATGTATCGAAAGAGTATTTTGGAGATCAAGTGGCGATTTCTCAGCAAGTATCTCTAGCCATTGCATTGCAAAGTGCGCCTGTCTTTTTTCGGCGCAAAGGGCGCGGCCGTTTTCAGCGAGCACCCCTTGAACAATTGCAGGCTGGCTTAGCTGCTTTAGAGCGAAAGCAAAAAGAATTGGATCAACAAGCGGTTTGGCAACAAGAATTGGTCGCTGGCGCGTTTCCTGAAGCTCTGAAGGCTCAGGCAAAGCAATTACTGTTCTCCCCAGATAAAAATGCTTCCGCTTACAAAGCCTTGATTACAGCTTGTACAGAAACAGGTGAATCACCAGCTCAGTTGATGATCCGCTGTGGAGCAATTGGCTCACCTTTGGACTATCACCAAGGTATGTTCCTTAAGGCGCATTTCCCTAGCGGCGCCGCTCACAATGCAAACCATGTGGTTGATACCTCTGCTTATGATGCAGTCGTAGCCCAATTGCCTTTGGCTGAGGTGAGCGCTTTTTCCATTGATGATTCGGGTACAACAGAAATCGATGACGCTTTATCAGTAACGGCGCTCTCTGCTGGGGCTCATCGTATTGGTGTACATATCGCCGCTCCGGGCCTGTTCATTAGCCGAGATGATCCTTTAGATCAGCTTGCGCGTAATCGCATGTCTACCGTGTATTTCCCTGGCGATAAGATCACGATGCTGCCTAATTCGGTGATTGCTCAATTCTCTTTAGATGAGGGTAAGTCTTGCCCAGCCTTATCGATTTATGTCGATATTGACACACAAGGTCAGATTCTGGAAGGCTCACTCCAGATGCGTGCCGAGTTAGTGCCGATTGCAGCAAACTTGCGCCTCGAGAATCTTGAAGACAAGATTAGTGAAGCTAGCTTGCAGGATGATTCAAGCGACTATCCCTATCGCAAAGAATTAGCGATCTTGTGGGGCGCTGCAAAATATCTGCACGCACAACGTCAAGAGCAACGCATAGCTAATGGCTTACGTGCGGAGCAATTGGGGGTGATTGATCCCAATGCCTTGGCAAGAGATTTTCATTTTCAGATTAAAGAAGTCAATGGAGTAGAGCGGGTTGAGATTTCGCCACGACAACGCGGTTCGATCTTGGACACCATCGTTGCTGAGTGGATGATTTACTGTAACAGCGCTTCTGGACGCCTATTAGCAGAGCATGGTCTGCCAGCACTGTTTCGCACGCAAAAGGGTTGGGGCCCATTGCGCACCCGTATGCAAACCACTCCAGGACCGCATGAAGGTTTGGGGCTTGATTATTACGCTTGGAGTACTTCGCCACTGCGTCGCTATTCAGACTTGGTCAATCAATGGCAATTGATTGCATTAGCCAAGCATGGTGTGGCTGCCAAGATGGTGGCGCCATTTCCGCCTAGGGATGCGAACTTGATGGGTATTGCT
Source organism: uncultured beta proteobacterium (assembly GCA_903843235.1). Classification (GTDB taxonomy): domain Bacteria; phylum Pseudomonadota; class Gammaproteobacteria; order Burkholderiales; family Burkholderiaceae; genus Polynucleobacter. The sequence goes on from CAIMOW010000130.1 coordinate 11,354, forward strand.
GCAGATTTTGAGTCTTGCTATCAAGCATATGGTGAATATCAAGACCGCTTGGAAAAATATTGGTGTTTGCGTTCACTTACTCAAGATGGCGAACCCATAAAACTCTTTGTTCGTCACCTGAAAGAGGGTATGTCTAGAGTGGAACTGATTCCTTTGCATTTGCCTATTCCTGAGTTGGCTACCCATCCCCGGATGACGCGTGCCGAGGTAAGTATTGCTGACGTTGATTTACTTCAGTTAAGTGCGGGGGTCAGGGTCTTGCAAATTGAATTACCTGAAAAACCTGCTGAATCTCTTGCAGAAGTACCCGATGATGCAAGCGCTACCTAAATTCCTAAAATCAAATCGCTTTGTAAAGACTCAAGACTATTTGTTGAATGCTTGGCGACGTCACCCTTTTCTCCTGGCACTTTGTGTATCTCTATTGATTCATGTGATTTTTCTATCCTTTCGCTGGGGCGTTGGTGAGATTGAGAATCGGCGACTCAATACGCCTTTGAGTGTGATCTTAGTCAATGCGAGCAATCCAAGCCCACCTAAACAGGCCATTAAATTAGCGCAAGCCGACTTGCAGGGCGGTGGGAAAAGCGTTGATCAAGATGCAACAGCAGTCCATCGGGCCAGATTGGGTGCACAAGCCCAGCTTGAGGTTTTAGAAAAACAGCAAAAGCAGATGTTGGCAAAAATGGATGCAGACAAAGCTCACCCCGAAGGTCGAAAGAGCGGGGATGAGCAGCGTTTTGTTTCTCAATTAAATTCACTAGAAGCCGAGTTGGCCAAACGTTTGCAGGCAGATGGGCGCGAGCCTCGTCATAAGGTGTTGACGGGTTCAAGCACTAAAGCTGTAGCTTTTGCCCAGTATTACGATGCCATGCGCCAAAAAATTGAGACTTATGGCAGCACCTTTTTCCCTCGGGCGAATGGCAGACCTTTATATGGTAGTTTGGTGATCGTGGTGAGTGTGGATGCGCAGGGCCGTATCGCTCATAACGCTCAGGGTAAGGATGGCTTAAGTATTGGGCGAAGTTCCGGTAATCCCGAGTTGGATCGACAGGCCTTAGCCATTGTTCGGGCGTCAGCACCATTTGGAGCGTTTCCAAGCGAGATGTATAACCAGATTGATGTACTAGATTGGATTTCTACTTTTGAGTTCACGCGTGATGGATCTGATCGCCTAGAGTTGCGGCGCTAATGCAATTTAAAGAATCCCTTAAAGAAATTCGCTTATTCTGTAGGCAATATGAGACCCATTCCCGCGAACGATCTGCACACTGAGCCAAGTCACTTTCCTGGCCTAGATGTCTATGCTGTTGCCGGAAACCCCATTAGCCATAGTAAGTCGCCGACCATTCATCAACGCTTTGCTGAGCAATCGCTGCAGGCAATGCACTATGGTCGCTTACAACCATCTGTTGGTGAATTTGCTAAGGTCGTCAAATCTTTTTTTGCAACTGGTGGCAAGGGCATCAATGTCACCGTTCCATTCAAGTTAGATGCACAAGCCTTGGCAGATGTTTTAACTCCGCGAGCGAAATTGGCTGGCGCTGTGAATACCCTTTGGATTAAAGAGGGCAGGATTTATGGCGATAACACGGATGGTGCTGGCTTGGTCCGAGATCTTTTGGCGCAGGGTATTCAGATTCGCGGGGCGCGTATTTTGCTGCTAGGTGCTGGTGGTGCTGCTCGCGGTGTTACGGGACCTTTGCTCGAGCAAGAGCCAACCCAACTGATTATTGCTAATCGCTCCAGTACTAAGGCCGATGAGTTGGTTGGTTTGTTTCATGAAGTTGCTAAGAATCATGAGGTTCAGTTTGAGTCACGCACATTGCTCGAGCTGGAAGATCAAATAAAAACACCGCTAGCTTTTGATCTCGTCATTAATGCGACTGCCGCAGGTCTGAGTGATCAATCCCCTTTGACTGCCGATGCAGTGAGTCATGTTTTTGTGCCAAGTTCATTTGCTTACGACATGGTGTACGGCAAAACTACAGCCTTTATGCAGCAAGCCTTGCATCGAGGTGCGCGCGTCAGTGATGGACTAGGTATGTTGGTGGAACAAGCCGCTGATGCCTTTCTGATATGGCGTGGCGCAGATGTATCTATTAATCCTCGCTCTGTTTTATCCGAGTTGCGCGCCTAACCCTATCTAGCCAGATTTCTTTCTAATGCGTTGGCTCAGTTATTTTGTAAAGTGTTTGTTGTGTGGCTTCATTTCGATGCAGATCTACTTTGCGCTACAGATTGGCTTATGGTCTAACCTCAATCTGAGTAGTACGGCTTTTCAGAGGGCCGAGCGCTGGCGTTTATGTAGCTGGCATTGGTCTTGCTCTATTCAGTCTCATTGGGTCCCCTACGACAAAATTTCGGCAAACTTAAAACGGGCTGTATTAGTGAGTGAAGATGACATCTTTTTTCAGCACAACGGTATTCGTGTTGAGGATATGCAAAAGGCTTGGGAAAAGAATCAGCAACATAATCAATCTGGCGGTAAATCCAAGGTGGCATTGAGAGGTGGTTCTACTATTACTCAGCAGCTAGCAAAAAATTTATTTCTGTCTTCAGAGCAAAATTATTTTCGCAAGGGTCAAGAGCTCGTTGTCACGGGCTTGCTAGAGTTGATACTTTCAAAGCAACGACTATTTGAGATTTATCTTAATTCTGTAGAGTGGGGTGAGGGAGTTTTTGGTGTGGGCGCAGCCGCCCAACATTATTTTGTGACTACTCCAGCGGCATTGGATCGTGAACAGGCTGCAGCACTAGCATCAGCTTTGCCTGCACCGAAGTGTTTTGATAAAGCCCAGTACTGTCGTAAAGCCAATATTCACTTTCCGACGCGCCAAGAATTTATCCTGGAGAATATGGACAGGGTCGCTTTGACGCCAATGCCAAAGAGCGGGTCTCGCTAATCGCAGCGGATAGCGATCTCAAAAAGTTTTTTATTGGGTATCCGAGTTTTGTGATTGATTTACCCTTATCGTGCAAATTAACAATTAACTCATAAACAGAGTTATGTGATTGGCTGGCTATCGGGTGTACTACACCATGCGAGAGAGGATCAAGGTGATCTTATTGGCGGGTGGCA
>CAIMOW010000131.1 GCA_903843235.1 uncultured beta proteobacterium
CTTGAAAGATGCAGCAGCAAGTATTGTTTACGGAAAGTTACTCAATAGCGGTCAAACCTGTATCGCCCCAGATTACGTTTTGATTACTCAAGCTAGTCAGGATGATTTTATCCAAGAGTTAAAAGTTGCAGCACAAACTCAATTTTCAAACCCAGAAGAATTTACCGGACCAATTGATGACAGGCAACTAGCTCGTTGGCAATATTTAGTCAGCGATGCGATTGCGTGTGGTGCTCAAGCCGTTCAACTTCTCAATGCCGATACACAAAATTCCAGAAGATTTGAACCTGTCGCACTTATTAACGTCCCTAGCGATGCCTTGGCGCTTAAAGAAGAAATTTTTGGGCCTATATTGCCGATTGTTACTACAGCTGATATCACTACTGCCATTACCTATATCAACAGCAAACCAAATCCACTGGCTTTATATTGGTTTGGCAAAGACAAGAACAGTATGAATCGCGTACTCAATGAAACTCGCTCAGGTGGCGTGACCATTAATGACACCTTATTGCACATCACTGTCGAAGGCTTACCCTTTGGCGGCGTTGGCCCAAGCGGCATGGGCGCCTATCATGGCAAGAAGGGATTTGATACCTTCAGTCATCAGAAATCGATTTTGGAAGTTCGTGGACTCTTTGGCTTCAACCTCTTCCGCGGGACAACACTCGCAAGACCACCTTATGGAAAAGTGGTAGAAAGCTTACTTAGCTGGATTAAGTAAAAGATCGACTCTGGCTTAGAGAAGCAGGCGAACTGCAAAAGCAATCAACAGCAGTCCAACAAAAATCCAAAGCACTGCTGCCCAGCGTGGACGCTTCTGGAAAAATCTGAGAAAAATCTGTCCAGCACAAATGAGTACAGTGAGGTAAGTCATGCTCATCAACTGCAAAACGCAGGCTAGATATAAAAAGGTATGAATCGGATACGCAAAGTCTGGCTGAATGAATTGCGAAAAGAAAGATACAAAGAAAAAGATTGCCTTGGGGTTGGTGAGCGACAAAGCCAAGGCAGCAACAAATGGGTGCAAGCCAATAATGAAACCTTGTTTAGCTACTTCAGAATGTTCCGACCCGTCAGTACCACTCCAGCGTATTTTTCCGCCACCCACTAAACCCATTCCCAAGTAAGCCAAATAAATAGCACCTAGGGTGCGGACTACATTAAAAATAGTTGGTGATGACGCAAGTAAAGTGGCTGCGCCTAATGCCACGCCGATCATCAACACAGAATCGCCAATAAAAATTCCGCTAGCCGCCCACGCTCCAGAACGCCAACCTTTTTGTGCGGTAATGGTTAAAACGTAAAGTGAATTTGGTCCAGGAAACAAAATCGTAAAGAGCGTTCCCAATAGGTAAGTTGGGAAATCAATAATTCCGGCACTTGAGGGGGATAGGAGCCATTCCATACCCACATCATAATTAATTCGGGAAAACCCTTGTAAATACGTTCTCAAACTGACATAATGGGAGGCTTAATTAAGCATTTTGATTCATCGCCCCCCAGCTATATTTCAGCGACTAGTTTAGAACTCATAAACACATTAACGCTGCCGCCTGTCTGATGGTCGATGCCTTTGACCATCACACCCTTTAAAACCATGGGTGTACACACGGAGACATCCCTTAGTGGGGATGTGTAATAGCATGACTTTTTCTAAAGAAACTAAACACGAGTCCGCGGACTCAAAGCACGCTGGAACTGAGTTCCAGTCATTTGCCTTAGCGGCACAACTTCTTCAAAATGTTGCTGAATTGGGTTATACCCAAGCCACTCCAGTTCAAGCTCAGGTTATTCCTGCCGCTCTCGCTGGCGGGGACTTATTGGTCAGCAGCCAAACCGGTAGCGGTAAAACCGCAGCCTTTTTATTACCTTTGATTAATCAATTAATCTCTGACAACCCAAGCAACTCACCTGCGCCAGGTCGTGCTCAACCTAAAGTGTTGGTGCTCTGCCCTACTCGTGAATTAGCACAACAGGTTGCAGCTGATGCGGTGAACTTAGTTCGCGGTCTCAAAGGTATTCGCATCGCAACCGTAATGGGTGGAATGCCTTACGGCAAGCAAATCCAGGCTCTAAAAGGTGCATCGTTAGTTGTCGCAACTCCAGGTCGCTTACTGGACTTGTGCGATAGCAAAGCAATTCACTTGGGCGATATTAAGCAACTCGTTATCGATGAAGCTGATCGCATGCTCGACATGGGATTTGCTGATGACCTCGAGGCAATTGATAAGCGTTGTGCTGGTCGCAGCCAAACTTTGATGTTTTCTGCAACTTTTGCGCCAAAAATTATGGCTTTGGCAAATGAGTTGACTACAGATGCAACACGCGTTGAGCTTGCTCACGCAGGTGAAAAGCATGCCAATATCGAGCAGAAACTACACTGGGCTGATAGCATGTCACACAAGCATAAATTACTTGAGCATATTTTGGCAGATGCCACTTTAGATCAAGCGGTAGTGTTTGCCAGCACTCAAGTTGAGAGCGAAAAAATTGCTGATGCATTACGTGCAAATGGCTACGAAGCTACTGCCCTACATGGTGCAATGCCTCAAGCTGTTCGTATGCGTCGTCTTGAATCTCTTCGCAAAGGTCACACCAAGATTTTGGTGGCGACTGATGTGGCCGCTCGCGGCATCGATGTACCCCGTATTAGTCATGTGATTAACTTTGGCTTGCCAATGAAACCAGAAGACTATACGCACCGCATTGGTAGAACTGGACGCGCTGGTCGTA
>CAIMOW010000132.1 GCA_903843235.1 uncultured beta proteobacterium
AGTTGTAACTATTTATGCGCTTTTAACCCAAACTATGGATCTAGAATTAAACCAGCCTATTCAGTACGCCTCGGTTGCATTGATTGCAGTTACTTTGGTTTTATTTATTAAAGCCCAAATGCCCAATGCCTCCTAAGTCACCATGTTGAGTTGCTATGTTTAGTTATCGCCATGCATTTCATGCGGGTAGTCATGCGGATATCCTCAAACATCTAACCATGATTCATCTGGTCGAATACCTCCAAGAAAAACCCGGTGCCCTCACAATTGTTGATACCCATGCTGGGGCTGGTATCTACAGCCTCATAGATGGCTTTGCCGCTGTTAGCAAAGAAGCAGATAACGGTATTTTTCGGCTAATCAAATTTGCCGATGAATGCAAATCCTCTGGCAGGGATGTTGGTGAAAATATTCGGAATTATTTGAAGTACATTCACGCTGAAAACTCTGAAGGGCAGATCACCGTCTACCCAGGCTCCCCTTTTATTTTGGCGCGCCTGCTCAGACCCCAAGATCGCCTCAAACTCTTTGAACTTCACCCCAAAGAGATTGATATCTTGCGTCATAACGTCAACCAATTAAAGCAAGCCAAACAAATTGATGTGTACGCTGAAGATAGCTTTGCAAGGCTCAAGGGCCTCCTCCCCCCGCCAAGCAGAAGAGGTTTAGTCTTAATCGACCCCTCGTACGAAGATAAGCAAGACTACCGCTATCTTGAAACGGCGATGGAAGAGGCTCTTCAGCGCTTTGCAACCGGTTGTTATGCCATTTGGTACCCCATTCTCTCCAGAAGAGAGTCTGCTTCTTTGCCTGATCGCATGAAAAAGATTGCCGCAAACCATAAACGCTCTTGGTTGCACACAGAATTACGTGTTGAGAATGCCCCTGGCGAGCGTCGCCTTCAGGCTAGCGGCATGTTTGTGATTAATCCGCCCTGGACGCTCGAAAAGAATCTAGCAGGAGCTTTACCAATACTGGTTAAAGCCCTAGGCCAAGGGAGCGGCGCTGAATATCTACTAAAGAGTTTTGAGGCTAAGCCCTAAGCTTACCGATCCCGTACTTCTATCATCACCTCGTTGCGCCTTAAAAAAGGCAAGGTCCAAGGCGGGTTGTAACGAGCAAAATTGGGTGGGCCTATAGCCTGCAAATTTTGAATTTGTATCCATCTCTCAAGTTCCGCAGTTTTTTCTTTTACTTTTTCTTCGCTATAGAAACCGGAAAACATGATCACTGCTTTTTTAGTGGCTGGAACTTCGCGCAATTGCACTTTTTCATCAAGAGGTTGTGGCAAGCTGGCAAGCGTATATTGGGAAGGCATTACAAATGAAACGGTTGAAAGGCTATGATTCGATTCAATGCCGACGGGCGCCGTCATAGCAATAGTTGCGCTTTTTTCTTCAAAGCCAACCGGGGCAGTCATGGGGATCTTTTCTTCAATCCGATTTTTCCCAAAAATATACGCTGCGATTAATCGAAATCCTTGGCTAGAGGCTGAATCCATATCGCCATCTACCTTTACTTCCGCCAGTATTAAAGACTCATAAACCCTTAATTCAAA
>CAIMOW010000133.1 GCA_903843235.1 uncultured beta proteobacterium
TGATTAAAAAGTATTCACCCTCATCACGGTTGTTTTAAGTTTATGTAATGGAGTTCGCATGGCGACCGGAATTGTTAAGTGGTTCAATGATGCAAAAGGTTTTGGCTTTATCAAACCTGATGATGGTGAAGAAGAGTTGTTTGCGCATTTTAGCGCGATCACAATGGGTGGGTTCAAAACCCTCAAAGAAGGCCAAAAGGTAACGTTTGACATTACCCAAGGTCCTAAAGGCAAACAAGCTACCAATATCCAAGGTGCTTAATAGTCTGTAGATCACTACGGAAAACCCAGGACTTGTTCCTGGGTTTTTTTTCGCCTGCAATTTGCCTCGCTTAAAATGCACAACATGCTGACACCGCCTAAATTCATCCGATACGTTTTTGTACTTCTTGCACTCATATGTTCAGGCTGCGCGCTTGCACAGGTCAATATGGGATTGCCCACCATTGAGCTCAAAACTGGTATCTATCGCATTCAAGCTGAATTAGCCGTTACCCCCAAGTCAAGAGAAGTTGGCCTGATGAATCGCACGAGCATGCCGACGAATTCCGGTATGTTATTTGTCTTCGAGCAGAAAGCAGGTCACTGCTTCTGGATGAACAACACCAAGATTCCTTTATCGATTGCATTCATTGCTGACGATGGCAAGATTTTGAATATCGATGAGATGCAGGCTGAGACAACCAATAACCATTGCCCAACAGCGCCAGTACGTTATGCGCTTGAGATGAACAAGCAATGGTTCTCTGAACGAGTGATCGTGCCTGGAACGGTCATTACAGGCCTACCTAGGAAATAAAAAATGCAGACCAAGGTCTGCATTTTTTCTTATCGCGAACTAACCGCAATCATTCCGACTTACTCAAAGTGGCAAACATAGTGCACGGGAGCTTCAGCACGAATAATGAAGTAACCACCCTTTTCCACTTCCCAGCTTTGACCAGCCTTGAATTCTTGCTCAGGAGCACCATTGATGCTGACAAAAGGATTGCCATCAACTACTTCCATAATTTCTTTAGTGCTTAAGTCAAAACGCAAGGTGCTTGGCAATACCACGCCAACCGACTTGCGAACGCCATTCGGCAGAGTGATTGTGTGAGAAACACACTTGCCATCAAAAAATATATTGGCTTTTTTGCCTACAGATACTTGATCAAATTGCATCTTTATTCTTTCTAGTCTGATTTACTAAATTGCTTTTTTCTTATTTGGCACGTTTACGCCTAGCCACTTCAGCAATGCGCATGCGCAATGCATTGAGCTTGATAAAGCCACCAGCATCGGCCTGGTTATAGGCGCCACCATCATCATCAAAGGTTGCAATTGTTTGATCAAACAAAGTGTTGGCTGAGTCACGAGAAATCACGGACACGGAACCTTTGTAAAGCTTCAAGCGGACAACCCCATTTACCATCTGCTGCGTGTGGTCAATTAAGGTCTGCAAAGCAACGCGCTCTGGTGACCACCACAAGCCGTTATAAATCAAGCTTGCATAACGTGGCATCAAATCATCTTTTAAGTGAGCCACTTCGCGATCAAGGGTAATACTCTCGATGCCGCGGTGAGCCTTCAGAAGAATCGTGCCGCCAGGAGTTTCATAGCAACCACGGCTCTTCATGCCAACAAAACGGTTCTCTACCAAATCAAGGCGGCCGATGCCATGCATACCACCAAGGCGATTTAACTCGGCCAATAAATCATGAGGTGCATAAGCTTTGCCATCAATGGCTACTGGATCACCAGCAAGGAATTCAATTTCAATGACTTCAGCCGTATCAGGTGCATTTTCAGGAGAAACGGTCCAACGCCACATGGATTCTTCAGCCTGTGCATTTGGGTTCTCTAAATGGCGGCCCTCGTAACTGATATGAAGGAGATTGGCATCCATTGAATATGGTGAGCCGCCTTGCTTATGTTTCATTTCAACTGGAATGCCGTGCTTTTCTGCATAGGCCATGAGTTTTTCACGTGAGAGCAAATCCCACTCACGCCATGGAGCAATCACTTTAATTCCTGGCTCGAGAGCGTAGTAGCCCAACTCGAAACGTACTTGGTCGTTACCCTTGCCAGTAGCGCCATGCGATACCGCATCAGCACCAGTCTGACGTGCAATCTCTATTTGACGTTTTGCAATCAATGGGCGAGCTATAGAGGTGCCCAATAAGTATTCGCCTTCGTAAATCGTATTGGCACGGAACATCGGGAATACAAAATCGCGCACGAATTCTTCACGCAAGTCATCAATAAAAATATTTTCAGGCTTGATGCCAAACTGCAAAGCCTTGGCACGCGCCGGCTCAAGCTCTTCACGTTGACCTAAGTCAGCTGTAAAAGTCACAATCTCGCACTGGTATGTATCTTGAAGCCATTTCAAGATCACGCTTGTGTCAAGACCACCGGAATAAGCTAATACTGCTTTTTTGATATCAGACATGATTTCTATTCAATTAAAAATTAATTAGCACTTAATTCAAACGACCACAGAGCAAATACTCCATCAAAGCCTTTTGAACATGCAAGCGATTTTCCGCCTCTTCCCAAACAATACTTTGCGAACCATCAATCACCTCGGCAGAAACTTCTTCCCCACGATGTGCCGGCAAGCAATGCATAAATAAGGCATCTGGCTTGGCTAAAGACATTAACTCCTCAGAGACCATCCAGTCCTTAAATGCACTCATGCGGGAAGTATTCTCATCCTCATAACCCATGCTAGTCCACACATCGGTGGTAACTAAGTCGGCACCCTTGCAGGCATCTTTGGGATCAGTACAAACCGTTAAGTGCTTGAGGGCTGAGCTACTCAAGCGGGAGCTATCTAACTGATAGCCACCAGGAGCAGAGAAACAAATTTGAAAATCTAAACACTCAGCAGCCTGAATCCAAGTGTAAGCCATGTTGTTAGCATCACCAACCCAAGCAACCGTTTTACCTTGAATCGGGCCACGAGCCTCAACAAAGGTAAAGATATCGGCTAACACTTGGCAAGGATGAAATTCATTGGTTAAGCCATTAACTACAGGAACGCGTGAGTTCGCAGCAAAACGTTCAATAATGTCTTGGCCGAAAGTACGGATCATGATGATGTCGGTCATCCGCGAAATCACCTGCGCAGCGTCCTCTACAGGCTCACCACGACCCAACTGAGTATCGCGGGTGTTCAGGTATACCGCATGGCCACCAAGCTGATGGATACCAGCTTCAAAGGAAAGACGGGTACGAGTCGAATGCTTTTCAAAAATCATAGCTAAGGTACGGTCATGCAAGGGGTGCCATGTTTCATAGCTCTTGAACTTGGCCTTAAGCCATGCTGATCTTTTCAGTAAATAGTCATACTCTTCACGCGTCAGGTCAGAAAATTGCAAGTAATGCTTCACCTGACCAGGCACTTGAGGTTTTGCCAAGGAAGTCATAGTTGAGCTTTCTACTAAAGTTTTAGCTTGCATTTTTTCTAAGGGCACACGACTGCACGAAAATAGTTCCTAAAGTCATCTTACGACCATCTCACGCTGTTAA